>JALZWC010000924.1 GCA_023300255.1 Saprospiraceae bacterium
TTATTCCTTTTTTTTTTTGTAATTTTAAAGCAAGTAATGATAAGTAATGATATTGTTAAGTAAGAGCAAACCAATAACTCCAACATTTGGACGGCTTCTTTTACCTCACTTTTTCTTGAAAAATTCTTTCATAACCCAACTATACTTAGTTTTTTAGAATTTATTAGAAGAAAAAATAGCTAGTCTAAAACATCTAATTTATTAATTTAATTTGCCTAATCTCTATTTGAATTACAGAACAAGTTCTATTATAATTCGTAGTATTTACTTCTTCAATTCCTCAACATTCAATAAAAATTATGAATTCCATTAAATACTTACTAGTTTCCTTAACCATGCTACTAATGGTGGCCTGTGGTGGTGATACTGATACTTCGAGCAATAGCCCGACAGCAGCACCAGCAGCTAATTCGCCTATTATTCCACCACCGAGTGATGCAAGTACAGCTAATACGCCTCCACCATTAGCAGAGCCTCCGCAAAATGCAACTGGAGTATGGCATTATACCTGCCCAAATGGTCACCCAGGGGGAGCAGGAGAAGGTGTTCCTTGTGCTACTTGTGGTACTACGTTAGTACATAATACAGTATATCATGAAACTGGAGATGGGGCCGTTGATCCAGCGGCAGCAGCAGTTACAGCAGCAACTGATCCAGTCACCGATCCAGCAGCAACAACTGCTGAACCTCCACAAAATGCGACAGGTGTATGGCATTATACCTGTTCAAATGGTTGTGCAGGTGGTGGTGGTAGTGCAACAGCTTGTGCTACTTGCGGAAGTACTTTAGCGCATAACCAAGGCTATCATGGTGGAGCATCAACACCGACTAATCCAGCTATGCCTGGTGCACCAGTACCAGTAGCAACTACACCAGGTGGTACGCCTATGTCTATGTTTGCAGATCCAACTAAACAACCTGTTAATACAACTATGGGTGCAGCTCCTATTCCACAAGCAGCAGCTCCAGAACCTGCGCAAAATGCAGCAGGGACATGGCATTATACTTGTTCAAATGGATGTGAAGGCGGCGGCGGCGGCGCAACTCCTTGTGGTACTTGTGGAACTTTATTAGTCCATAATCAGGGATACCATTAGAAAGGAGAAGTCAGAGGTCAGATCGTTCCAGTTAGCTTGCGCTAACGGAACTGTCAGAAGTCAGATTTGTGATGTTGACTTTAGGTCGATGTTATTGTCAAGCAAATCATACCTCATATATCTATCACGCTTTGAACTAGATGGATATATGAGGTATGATTTATGATATCGGATATATGATTTTTACCGCACTCTCAAAAGAAGTCAGCCGTCAAATCGTTCTTATTAGCTTACGCTAACGGAACTGTCAGGGGTCAGATTTAAGATGTGGACCACTAGATAAATGGGGTAGCGAAACTACCTCCAAAAGTAATGGGCTTGGTGATTTTATCGCCAAGCCCATTATAATTCCAAGATTTGATTATAAACATCTCGTTTACTTATTACCTCTTACCTCCTACTTATTACTTAAAATTCAATTCTCCTCAATAGCTTTAAGCAAATCTTCTAACTGCCAAGCATCTTCAATACGATGTGTTCCTATTTGCGTACGTCTTAAACCAGACAAATAGCCCCCACTACCTAGCATTTTACCAAAGTCATAAGCCAATGATCGAATATAAGTCCCCTTGCTACAAGAACAAATAAAATCTACTTTTGGCATCTCAACATGGACTAAATCAAACGCATAGATACTTACTGGCCTCGGTTGGACTTCTACTTCTTCCCCATTTCTAGCTCTTTTATACAGTCGTACCCCATCTTTCTTAATAGCAGAGTATATCGGCGGTAATTGCTGAAGATCACCAATGAATTGTTCTCTAGTTTTATTTAATAACAGTTCATCTATATGGTCGATTGGGTAGGTTTGATCTACTTCCGTTTCCACATCATAGCTAGGCGTAGTTGCCCCAAGCGTAATCGTACCCGCATACTCTTTGCCTAATCCTTGGAAACCCTGCAATGTTTTTGTCGCCTTTCCAGTACAGATAATTAATAAACCTGTTGCTTTAGGATCTAGTGTTCCAGCATGACCTACTTTTATTTTCTTAATACCCAGTTTTTGTTTTAGATGATATCTTATCTTATTAACCACATCAAAAGAGGTCCAGTCTAAAGGTTTATCTACTAATAAAGTAGCACCTGCTAAAAAATCGTATTTCATTGTACTTGTTAATTATCTCATTTAGAAAGAAGAATCATTTTGTAATATGTAACTACCTGATAAAGCAAGTCGAAAAGTAGGTATACATTGCACGGGCTAAATTTGTGATTCTGCACTTGTACGGGCAAACCCTTGTGGTTGCCCTAGCCGCAGGGCAACCACAAGGGTTTGCCCATACAAAATTCAAAATCACTTTTCCCCCGTTTGGAGTATAGCAGGCGCTTTGAAAATGCCAGCTACCTTAATAATTCTTTTCAAGCACTTACCTATTACAAAACTAATTTTCATTCCCCCAATTAATTGTCTTTTAAAAGATCAAAAATAGTCTTTTTTAGATTTGGTCGAAATCTCATCCCAACTTATCGTGAAAAATAGCACTTCATCGAAGAAAAGGACACTTTTGTAGTATAAGAAAGAAAATAATACAGATGAATTAAAAATAGCTTAATCTTTTCTATAAGAATAAATATTCTTCTCAGACAAAGTAGATATAGACTATTTAAGTAATGAAGTCCCCTTCATTACCCCTCAATAACTTTTAAAAACCAAAACAATCGGGGGAAATCAAATGTGATTTCCTCCCTATTTCCTAACCTTAAAACACTTATGTTATGATTAAAGGAATCAAAGGAAAATTTAACGGCAATTCGATTATATATGGAATCGGAGCCCTATTCTTACTGCTATTTTTATGGACTGTAAACCCCTTCGGCTATAACGATTTAGGTTATAGAGAAGTAGTAGAAACACCGTTTGGCCAGAAGTATGTTGTATTTACAAATGGAATGTATTGGAAAGTTCCAGGCTCAAAAGTCGGTACTTATCCAAATGTAATAACAATCAGTCACCGAGGTTCTAATACAGGATCTACGGTAAATGGCAAGCAGATATTAATCCGGTTTAATGATGCTACAGAAGCTTATGCACAAACGGTTGTTCGTTTTAGATTACCAGATAAAGAAAAGGACATGCTGACGCTTCATTCAGAATATGTCAACAAAGAATATATTGCCTTAAAAGGTTTACAACCATACACTATAGAGTGTATTAAAAACTCTGCACAGCTGATGGATTCCGAGCAACATTATTCTGGTGGACGGGCGCAGTTATCTCAATTTTTTCAAGATCAATTAGAAGATGGTTTATACCTATTGGATGTACAAGAGAGAGTCTATAGAGATTCTATGACGAATGAAGTCAAGCGAATTTATGAAAGTATTATTCGGATGAATAACGAAGGAGGTAAAGTTCGTAAGGAATCAGATTTAAAAAGATTTGGAATCACCGTTGCCAGTGCCACGATCGAAAATGTAGATTACGAATCCCAAGTAGACGAAAAGTTAAAGAAAAAAATTGAGGCAAGTACTAGAGAAGCCGTTTCTAAACAAAATTTAGTTACGGCTCAGCAGGAAGCCATGACTGCCGAAGCAGAAGGTAGGCGCCGATTAGTAGAAATTGAATATGAAGAAATGCAGCGACAAACGCAGGCGGTAGTGCAGGCAGAAACTCAAGTTAGATTAGCCTTAAAAGATAAAGAAAAGCAACAAATCGCTATGGAGGCTTCCAAGTTAGAAGCTGCTAAAATCATAGCTCTAGCAGAAGCGGAAGCTTATTCTAAGCAAAAAATTATGGCAGCAGATGGTGCCTTGGAAAAGAAGCTAAAGACCTATGAGGAAGTACAACGAATGTGGGCAACAGCATTCCAAAACTACCAAGGGGCTTTAGTTCCTACCTTCCAAACAGGTACAAATGGAAATGGTAAAGGTAATGCCGGACTTGATTTTATGGAAATCATGGGTGCAAAAGCAGCGATGGACTTGAATATGAATATGAACGTACAGAAGGAATAATTTAAGTAAGAGGTAAGAGGTAAGAGGTAATAAGTCATAAGACGTTGAGGTTGACAATCCATACTTAAAAGACTTATTTTCATTAAGAGTTCAGAAACCATTTGAAGTTAGCCTTGTGCTAATATTGAGAGGCAGCCTAGGTTGCCTCTCTTTTTTTGTAGAAGTTCTTCAAAATATCTTACTCCTAATTGACAAAAGAACAACTAAAGCAAACTATCTTTACTCCTGATTAATCTGTCGGAACAGATGCTTTGTCCAGTGCCAACAGGTAATACTGAATCACAGTGTTTCTCCGTGCCTCTGTATCTCCGTGTCTATCTGGCAGCTAGACAGGTTCAATTACCATTGGCGAAGCCAATACTCTAATACCCAACTATGTTTTTTTTATTATTAAAGGCGCTACATGTATTTGGCTTTGTTGCTTGGTTTGCAGGACTATTTTATTTAGTCCGCATATTTGTATACCATACAGAAGCAATGGATCGAGAAGAACCAGCCAAAAGTATATTGGTGAAAGAGTTCAATGCAATGCAATGGAGGGTCTATAAAATCATCTGCAATCCAGGCATGATGATTACGTGGACTTGTGGCTTAGGCATGATATATATATATGGATGGGAATGGTTTAAAGTCAATAATTGGCTACATGTAAAACTAGTATTATTACTCGGCTTACTAGCGTATCATTTATATGCTAAGCGGATCATTTTAAAATTAGAGCAGGGCAAGAATCCATATACTTCTTTCCAATTTCGATTATTAAATGAAGTGCCTACTCTATTTCTTCTAAGCATTGCTTTGTTAGCGGTATATAAGAATACGCTTAACTTCACCTATGCTTTTTTGGGCATATTAGTTTTCGGTTTTCTTTTAGTTATGGCCGCTAAGGCTTATAGAAATTATCGAGAAAAAAACGTTACTTAAAACCAAACGATAGAGATTATCTGAGAACATCCAATCTATAGTGAAATAAATAAGAACACAGAGTCATGGAGACTAGAGCAATATCTGTTCTCCTTGTCTCTGTGTTCAATAAGTCATTATTCCTCAGACAAGCTATTTCTTTCTTTTTTGTCTTTCTTAGTTTTCTTACTATACATCGCTATATTCTTTTCCATATACTTTTCAGGAGAGATGTCTTTGATTTTTTTAAACATCCTAGAGAAATGTCCTTTAGAAGTATAGCCTACATTCAAAGCCACTTCTGTCAAAATATCTTGCATCGCATCTTTCTCTTGAAAATCAGGATGTTGAAAGTCAGGATGATCTAACTTTTCTACTGCCGCATCAATT
Organism: Saprospiraceae bacterium; assembly: GCA_023300255.1. Taxonomy (GTDB): domain Bacteria; phylum Bacteroidota; class Bacteroidia; order Chitinophagales; family Saprospiraceae; genus JAFMDF01. The sequence continues at coordinate 5,346 of JALZWC010000924.1, forward strand.
CTCCTTTTATTAAGAAAGTCATCAAAGCTATGTCCAAAATCCTGTTCAATTAATTCTTGTACAACAGAACTATTCGTTCGCAATAATCTAGCAATAGATTCATCGCTTATATCTGGTTGTAAAAAAATGTCTTCCTTCTCAATTATTCGAATTAATTGATCTTTATAGGAAATCATCTCCGGTTCTCCATCTTTGTTTTCAATAGGTGGTAGATCTGCATCCTTCAATAAATTTTTACTCATTTGAGCATAACTAGTCGTAGCACTAATCCCAAATAGGAAGATTACTAAATACAAAGTGCATGTAATGTTTTTACTCCTCATTTTTTGTTTGATTTTAAGATAGCTACGCTAGGCCATTGGAACTACCAATGAAGTAGCTATAGCTATTTGAAGTTGTTGAAAAATGATTGAAGTCTAGTATAAATCTAGTACCTCAACAAATTAAACAAGTAGGTTGGGTTATACATAAATAGGACAGGCTATAACTGCAATTATGCTGCATAGCTACAAGAGGGGTTACGTTTAATCTATGGTAGTATCGACAATTAAATACCAATTTACCAATAAGCATTAGTAGGTTAACGCTAAACTAAAATTAAATAAGTAGGCTAAATTATATAACTACTCAGGT
>JALZWC010000925.1 GCA_023300255.1 Saprospiraceae bacterium
AAAAAGAACCATAGCCCAGCTATGCTTAGTTTTTTAGCATTCCTTAGAAGAAAAAATGTCTAGCTTTAAACGACCAATTTATTCTTACACTTTGCCTTACTCTAGAACGCTATTGAAAGACTCCTTTCTTTAAAAAAATCTGGAACAAACAGTTCATTTAAAAAAATATTAGCTTTTCTCTTAATATCTATCTACCTAATAGGTACTCTTCTTATCTTTACAAATCATTTATAAAATTATAGAGCTAGCTCCAAAATCGGATAGTTAAGGGAGATAACACAAATCATATGAGCCAGGTAGTAATTAGTGGTACAGGACTATGGAAGCCAGAGCATACCATTACGAATCAAGAATTAGTAGCTAGTTATAATGCTTATGCAGATAAGCATAATGAAATACATGCTGCTGAAATAGCAAATGGAACAATAACAGCTAAACCTCATTCTTCCGCAGAATTTATAGAAAAAGCATCGGGTATTAAAAGTAGATATATTTATAAAAAAGAGGGCGCATTAGATATAGATCGAATGATGCCTATTATTCCACAACGAGCGGATGCAGAGTTGTCTGATCAAGCGGAAATGGCTTTGCATGCAGCTCATAAAGCAATGGCCGCAGCTAACAAGACGGCAGCAGATATTGATGTGATTATTGTAGCTTGTGCTTATACGCAGCGATCTTATCCTGCTATTGCTATTGAAGTACAGGAGGCATTAGGTGTGAAGGGGTTTGGGTTTGATATGTTGGTGGCGTGTTCTGCAGCTACTTTTGGTCTGCATCGAGCTTACGAAATGATAAAAGCAGAGACGGCTTCCTGTGTAATGGTGATTAATCCAGAGTTGACCTCTCCTCAAGTGAACTATAAGGATCGAGATAGTCATTTTATTTTTGGGGATGTATCAATTGCGACCATTCTTGAAACAGCGGAGACTTGCACTTCTGATCATAGTTATGAAATACTGAGTACGAAGGCTATGACGGTTTACTCTAATAATATTCGCTCTAATTTTGGCTATGTTCTAAATGCCAATAATGCGAATCCTTTGGCGCCTGAACAATTATTTTTTCAGAGGGGTAGAAGTGTTTACAAAGAGGTATGCCCAATGGCAGCAGAACATATTAGTGCGCATCTTCAACAACACGAGCTGTCGCCTACTGATATTAAGCGTTGGTGGTTGCACCAAGCGAATATCAATATGAATAATCTGATTTTTAAGATGGTGATGAATCGACCTGCGGAAGGGGGGGAAGCTCCTATTGTCTTGGATGAATTTGCCAATACGGCTTCGGCTGGTTCTTTGATTGCTTTTAATTTGTATCAGGAGGATTTGGTGGAGGGTGATTATGGGATTATTTGTTCGTTTGGGGCTGGGTATTCTATTGGTAGTTTGGTGGTGCGGAAATACGGACTTTGATTGGTTTGATTTTTCTGATTGCGCGGATTTAGATGTTCTAACTAGATGTAATTCAACACAGAACTAATCCGTCAACATATAAATCTGCGCAATCAAAAAAATCAAAGTCCGTCAACATCTAAATCAGCGTAATCAGAAAAATCAAGAAATCAAGGTCCGTCAACATATAAATCAGCGTAATCAGAAAAATCAAATAAATCAAGGTCCGTCAACATGTAGAGCAGCGTAATCAAAAAAATCAAAGTCCGTCTCCCCGTATCATCTGCAACAACTCATCCGCCGACAACTTCCCACTACTATCAGTCCCCTCCAGCAAACTATCCGCTAGATCACGTTTATGCTCATGCAACTTCACAATTTTCTCCTCAATCGTATTTTCCGTAATCAAGCGATAGATAGTCACAGGGCGAGTCTGTCCGATACGATGCGCCCTATCTGAAGCTTGATCCTCCACCGCAGGATTCCACCAAGGGTCCATGTGTATGACATAATCTGCGGCAGTTAAATTTAGACCCACGCCACCAGCCTTTAAACTAATTAGAAAAACATCGCCCTCTCCAGCTTGGAAGGCGTCGATTCTATTAGATCTCTTTTTGAGCGGCGTTGATCCATCTAGATATTGGTAACTAATATTTTGTTCTATAAGGTGTTTTTCTATAATTTTTAAATGACCGACAAACTGACTAAAAATTAAAGCTTTGTGGTCATTCGCAATAAGATCAGCTAAAACCTCACTCAATAACTCCAACTTAGAACTGCCAATATCCACCGTAGGCGTAACTAATTTTGGATGACAACAGGCTTGGCGCAAACGCATAATTTCTGCCAAAATTTGGAAACGCTTTTGATTGGCATTCTCGTCGTCGTCTTTATTAGATAATTTATCAACCGCACTTTGACGGAGCGCTTCATAGAAAGCAACTTCATCTTCAGACATGGCGACAGAGAGTGTAATTTCTGTTTTTCTAGGTAAATCTAACAAGACATCATCTTTCTTTCTTCGGAGGATAAAAGGTTGCAATAAACGCTTGAGCCCTTGCTGAGCGGCAATATCTTTTTTCTTTTCTATGGGGTTCGCAAATCTATCTTGAAAAGATTGTAAAGAGCCTAATAAACCAGGATTGAGAAAATTAAATAAATTCCATAACTCTCCGAGATGATTTTCGATGGGTGTACCTGTAGTGATTATTTTGAAATCTCCTTTCAGTTCCATTGCAGCTCTTGAACGTTTGGCTGATCTATTTTTGATTGCTTGTGCTTCATCTAAAACAATGGTGGTAAAACGTCTTTCTTTTAGTAGTGCAGCTGCTTGCTGTAGAAGTCCATAACTAGTAATTAAAACATCATTTTCTTTTAACTCTTTAATCGTCTTTTTCCGATCACTTGTATTAAAATTTATAGGTCTTAAGGTAGGGGCAAACTTGGCTATTTCTTTCCGCCAATTACTAGCTACAGATGCAGGAGCAACTACTAAGGATGGTCCTTGATTTCCACGATTAACGATTACTGCCAATGCTTGTATCGTTTTTCCTAAGCCCATGTCATCTGCTAAACAAGCACCTACACCCCAATCCGCTAATTGGGACAACCAGTGAAATCCTTCTAATTGATAAGCTCTCAAGGTCGCTTGAAAAGAAGCAGGGACATCTGGTTTGATGTAGCTATATTCTTTTAGCTTTTTGATATGGGATTTCCACCTCACATCTACTTCTAAGGAACCAATATCTTCACTCCAAGATTCGATCGCACCTGCCGCTAAAGGATGAAATTGTAGATCGTTTTTGTTATTAATGACTAAGCTATTTAGTTCGCCTAATCTAGCTCTAAAGCTTTCTGTTAGTTTTATATACTGGCCTTCTTTAATTTCAATGAATTGGCTCTCGTCGTTAATGGCTACTAGCTGCAATAGCTGACGCATATCCATCACCATCTCCTCGTTCACCTGTAGCTTTCCAGTGACGCCAAACCAGTCATTGTCTCTTTTGATTCTCATGGAAAAATTATCCATGCCTACTTGTTGATTCAAGCGAATTTTTTCTCCTTTGGGCCATTCAATAATTACGTCCTCTGCTGCTCTAAAAGGTTCTAGTTCTAATAATATTTGTAAACAAGTTTCGACTGCTTCAAAAGTATATTCCCCTTCATATTCTACGGTATCGGTTAAAGAAGGACAACTATCTAGAATGGTTTGTAAGTGTTTTGATTCTTTATCAAGATCTCGTTCTATAACCGTTTTGGTATCTTTTGTATGGGTCACAAAACGACTTCTGCCTATACCTGGTTTGAAATAAGGCGGATCTGTTACGAGTGGCTTTGTAAAGAATTCTAATTTGAAACCATCTCCAAAAGGTAATAAGTGTGCATGAATTTTTGCATCACCAGCTTGATAATTCACATCTTCATCTTCACTAAAAACAGCAGATTGTACCGTTATTAAATCGGTTACATGATTGATGGCTTCTAAGACTTGACCTTTGGCTGCTTTAGGAACTTTTAGTCGGCGACCAATAATATCTGCTACTTGTTCATGTTCTCTTTCTACTTGAATAACTACATATCGAGTCGGTGTTTCTCGATAAATCATAATGCCTTCTTTATCTATTGGATGGGCAAAATAAAATTCGAAAAAATCTCCTTTTTCATCAATTAGTAGTTCGGGTTGTCTGGCTATTAATTCAATAGGGATAGTAGGATTATCATATCTAAATACATAAGGATGACCTACCATTTCTTGAATAGCATCTTTGAAATGAAAAGCATATTCTTCTGCCCCATAGTATCCAAAACTGCTCACGCCTATATGCGTTGCGATTTTAGTATCCTGTGCATTCATGCATGCGATTTCTCCACGAACCATTCGCTTCAAAGCCGCATTCCTACCTTTACTCCAATTTCCAGATTTATTTAAGGTCTGTTCTTTTGGTTGGATGATATCATTTTCCATATCTAGTAACCAGACGACCCTATTGGGTTTTTCTATCGTTGGACTGAAGGAGTTTTTATTTAAAGAACTAAGTGCTTCCAAAGCACCTTCCCATTTTTCAATTACTTTTATAGAATGGATAATACTATTAACACCTATTTTTTTTGCTAACTTTTTTGCTGTTTTTTCAAAGCCGTCTGCTCGCTCCCGATCTGGCTCTAACTCTGCTAATACCTGAGCCAATTCCATTTCCATCCAGTGGAAGCCAGCTTGTTTTGCTTTACTGTATAAATCTTTTAAGTAAGCTAAATCTTTTGGGGATACGTCTTCTCCAATCCAATGACTAGCCAATGCTTTTATTAAATAATCGAAACTAGAAGAAGGGCTCGTAGCCATTAACGTTTCTACTTTTTGGTACTTGTTTGTTATTTGATAAATGATGGCATTTATATAGGAATAAGCATTTGTGAAAATGCCTCCTTTGCCCCACTCACAATAGTTAAGTATTTTTTGATGATCGTTGTTGTCTCCTCGCTTGAGTAGAGCTAATAAATAAAATGGTCCAGCGGCGTGGTGAAAATAGATATTCGTTTGCCCACTTATTTTTTGGAGACTTTCCAAAGCTTTTTCAAATAATTCAATAGCGTCTTTATTATCGCCTACTAAGAACGCAATCCATGCCATACGAGCATAATTTCTAAAATAGGCATCCTTACCTTTTATTTTTCCTTGAAAGATGTAAGCATTACCTAATAAGGAGCGATACTGTTTGCCTATAGTAGAGTTACTATCAATTTCTTTATGGGCTTCTAAGTAGCTAACGTAATGATCTACGGATTTTAATTGGTGGATATTTAGGAAGATGATATTTTCCAAGACATTATACTGAAAATCATCAGGGAAGGTGGCAATCCATTCTGGTTCAAAATGATCTTCAAAAAGAAAGGCTAAGGTTTTATTACCAGATATTTTTTGAGGGTAATACTTATTAATAGCATCCAGCCAATTTTGAAAGGACTTCTCGTCTTTTTGTAGTAAAGCTATTTGTAATTCTCGAATACAAACGGTAAAATTTCGTGGTTTGCGCATCCAACTGCGCTCTTTTGCTGGTAAGACTTCTCGAATAGCTAACAAAAAAAGAGGGAAACGAGTATCTTGAAATGCTTCTTTAATGATTTGTTTTTCAACAGATTCTAAACAGAAATAGTCTCCCTTAGTAGAACTATCAACCCATTCTTTTTCTTTTAAACCATATAAGGTGTTTTCTAATTCTCTCTTTACGATTGACCTACCAGAACTATTATAAACATTAGCGCTTTTTAGTATTTTATTGAAGATGTCAACAGGTATCACTTCAAAAGCGGTGGCAAGCACTTTAAGACAATCCTGTTCTATTTTAAAGAGTTTGTCGAATTTATTTTTAAAACTTTGTTTACCCTTCACCTGCATTCGAATTAATAAGAATTTATCTATATAGAGAAGCCTTAAGTCCTATAGAATTAGCACTTATGGTCGTTTCAAAAAATCCGACAAAGTTAAGTATTAAATTTATGCTTTAGAAGCCTTGAAAGTATTAGTTGAAAGTTAATTTAATTATTTTGGAGAGTATGGACTATTTAAGTACATAGTTGGACAAAAATAAAGAACACAATTAGAATTTATCTAAACACATAGACCACATAGACCACATAGTCTATGTGTTTAGGTATTACGTTTAATTTTGTCCAAGTATCTACTTACCTCGAAAAGCTTGAATAGTTTTATAAATAAAAGGTGTGATTGTCATTATAAGAATGCCAAGTAATACAAATTCAAAATTTTCTTTGGCTCCAGGTATGCCACCCAGTAAATTTCCTCCAAGCACGAATAAGAAAACCCATCCTAGACCACCAAGCACATTATAGGTGGTATATTTGACAGCATCCATGTGGGAAATACCTGCGATAAAGGGTACATAAGTCCTGAGAATAGGAAAAAACCGACTAACAACAATTGCCATTCCCCCTCTTTCTTCATAAAAATCTCTTGATTCCTTCATATAGCGTTGGAAGGTCTGATTTTTAATCTTTAGGAAATAGCTTGACGCATATCTGCCAACAAAGTAATTTGAAGTATTCCCTAATAGGGCAGCAGCAATAAAAACGGCTATTAATATCCACACATTTAGGGCATCCGTGGCAGAGACCACGCCTGCTGAAAATAAGAGCGCATCCCCAGGTAAAAAAGGAAAGAAAACCAAGCCCGTTTCACTAAACACAATAAGGAATAATATAATATAAGTCACTGTGCCATAATCGCTTACCAAAGCAATGAGTGCTTCGTCTGTATTCATTATTATTTCTAGTAGACTTTCCATATTCTGTTACTAATGCTTTTTTAAAAAAGGACTAAATTTTATTATTTCTTTGAACGAAACACGTCTCTAATTTCTATCCTCTACGCTTTTTTCTAAAAATGTCCAGTAGTATAATGTCTTTGTCAGCGTTCAAAAAAAATACCAAAGTAACTACATTCCTTCTTTTTCCAAATAGAAGTGTAGCTAGGAATTTAAAAGAATAAGAACTATATTAAGCATCTATTTAAACATGCTTTAAAAACGCCTAAAATAGAGCAATAGTTTCTATGTACATTATATTAGGAATGGTATATTAATTCTGATTTTTCATAAATGACTGTTACTTTAATTTTATTTATAATACTCTCCTTATTATTATCTGCTTTATTTTCTGGTTCAGAGATTGCCTTTGTGTCTTCTAGTAAACTTAGGGTAGAATTAAGAAGAAAAGGAGGGGGGAGACGAGGTCGAATACTCGCCAATTTTTTTGATAAACCAGCACAGTTTATTGGTACAATGCTCGTGGGGAACAATATCGCATTGGTCGTGTTTACTTACTTAATGACCAAACTGTTGACACCCTTCATTGAGCCTTTTATTGAAGGGGAAATACTACAGCTGTTATTCAATACGCTATTAATAACAATAGTCGTGCTTATTTTTGGAGAGTTTTTACCAAAAACGGTCTTTCGATTATTTTCTGATAACATCTTATATTTTTTGGCTTATCCACTTCGATTTTTACAATGGTTATTAGCCGTTCCTTCTTGGTTTATGACCAAGCTATCTAATTTTCTATTAAAGTATATTTTAAAAACACCTATTGAAAAAGTAGACAATGTTTTTACTAGACTTGATTTAGCGCATTTTATTGAAGCTTCTTTTTCTAATGATTTAGATGAGGAAATAGATAAAGAGCTCTTCCAAAATGCATTGGAATTTAGACAAGTGAAAGTGAAGGAATGTATGATTCCAAGGACAGAAATAGCTTCTTTAGATGTACATTCGAGTATGGAGGATTTATTAGTATTATTTCAAGAAACTAAATTGTCGCGGTTAATTATTACGGATGGAGATTTAGATAATACATTAGGATATGTACATCATCAGCAACTGTTACATAGTCCCAAAAGTATTGAAAAAATCGTATTGGATATACCTTTTGTTCCAGAGGTGATGCGCATACAAGAAGTGATGAACCTATTAATAAAGGAAAGAGGAAGTATTGCTTGTGTCGTGGACGAATTTGGAGGTACAGCAGGTATCATTACTTTGGAGGATATTGTTGAAGAAATTTTTGGAGAAATAGAAGATGAACACGATCAAGAAGTGTATTTAGAAGAACAAGTATCTGAAACAGAATTTTTGTTTTCTGGTAGATTGGAAATTGATCATTTAAATGAAAAATATGAAGTGCTTAATTTCCCAGAGGGAGAGTATTCTACGCTTTCGGGATATTTAGTAACTACAACGGAAAGCATACCTCAACAAGGAGCTTCTATAGATATTGATGGCTATCGTTTTATTGTTGCCATGGTAAGTGATACCAAAATAGAAACAATTCGAGTCGTTAAGTTAGAGGATAGTTAACACAAAAACAAACAATGTCAGTCTCTCTTTATACCGTAGCTAAGGATGTGTGGAATTTTATGAAACACCCTAAGTTCGACCATTTGCCAGATTATTTTAAAGCAAATCCTTCGGAAATCTTCCCTTATTTATTACTATTAGATTTTATGCTGATGATTCCCCTTTCTGGTTTCTTAGGTCTATTGGGAATAGAAGATATGGATCATAAAGTTGAAGATCTATACGATCAACCATGGTTGTTGGCAATACGAGCAGTATTATTTGCACCTATAGTAGAAGAGGCTGTATTTCGATTGCCAATGAAATATTCTTATGTTAGAATATTTGCTGCTTGTTGTATTGTGTTGGGAATGCTGGCCGCTTTTATAGATTCGGAAATAACAATTGGTCTAATTGCGATCGCATTTTTCTTGATCGTCGCCCTTTTTCATTTTATAGATCAACGGAATGATAATCAGCTGAATGAACAAATGGCTCCCTTATGGGAAACCCACTTTTATATTCCATTTTGGACATTGACTGTTTGTTTTGCTTTGTTACATTTGACTAATTTTGGTGGTCAATTTCCATTGTATTTAGCGCCTTTTTTAGTCTTGCCGCAATTTGTTTTAGGAGCTATGCTTGGGTATATTCGGACTGGATTTGGATTTGTATTTGCGGTGCTATTCCATGCATTGCATAATGGCATATTGGTAGGATTGGCACTCATGGCACAATCTGCATTGCCAAGTACTTAGGCAAAGTGAAAGAATAAATTAGCCATTTTAAACTGCCCTTTTTCCTTCTAAGAAATACTAAAAAAGGAACCGTAGCCCAGCTATGCTTAATTTT
>JALZWC010000926.1 GCA_023300255.1 Saprospiraceae bacterium
GATTTTTTCAATTCCTTAGACGAAAAAACCCGCTCGACTGCGCAGCGGGCGAGTCTAGTTCCTAAATTTACCCGTTTAATTAACACGACCTACTTACTTGTAGAAGTTTGCATAAAAAATAAAGGTTTGTCTATAATTACCACAGTTATATACTATTTACATGATATTGATTCACCACATAGTTCACAGTAGTTCACATAGACAAAACGCAGTGAAAACTATGTGAACTACTGTGAACTATGTGGTAAAAGATAAGTATTAATTTGGATTGTGGCTATGCCACCATATGACTCTGTGTTTAATTATTTTACTCAGCTTTCGCCAGAAAGCACGATTCACCATCTCCAAATCTCATTATGATGAAGATAGTTGAATGCCCAAGGGATGCGATGCAGGGCTTGCATGATTTCATTCCTACCGCTGAAAAAGTCCGTTATCTGAATGCCCTATTAAAAGTAGGGTTTGATACCTTGGATTTTGGAAGTTTTGTCTCTCCAAAAGCGATCCCGCAAATGCGAGATACGGCGGAAGTATTAGGACAATTAAATTTAGAAAATACAGCTACTAAATTATTGGCAATCGTTGCCAATAGAAGGGGGGCATTGAGTGCGGCTAGTTTCCCTGAGATTGATGTTTTGGGATACCCCTTTTCTATATCAGAAACCTTTCAGTTAAGAAATACCAATGCAACAATTGAAGAATCCTTAGATAGAGTAAAAGGGATTCAAGAAATTTGTAAAAAAAATAATAAAACCCTACTCATTTATATTTCAATGGGATTTGGTAATCCATATGGAGATTACTGGAATGTTGAAATTGTTCAGAAATGGGTGGAAGAATTGGTCAAACTAGATATTTCTATTTTTCAACTATCTGATACGATTGGCGTAGCCGAACCAGCCAATATCCAATACTTATTTAAAAACTTAGTACCTTCCAATCCAACTATTGAAATCGGTGCTCATTTTCACACCACTCCTGATACCTGGGAAGAAAAGGTTCTATCCGCTTATGAAAGCGGTTGCCGTCGATTTGATGGAACGATCCGAGGGTTCGGTGGTTGCCCGATGGCACAGAATAAATTGGTCGGTAACATGCCTTCTGAAAATCTAATTAATTTTGCTAGAGAGCGAGATATTGAGACTGGACTTGATTTGGATTGCTACTTTGATGCGATGAAGATTTCTGGTCAAATTTTGAAATAGGTGATGCAGGTATTAACTAGGCATAATGGAACGTGGAAACTTCTTCGAGGTTCACGCAGAGAAGACGGTTACTTTCCTAGATATGCTCTAGGTCGTTAACTTGGGTATCCATCTAAGTTCGGACAATATTGAGAATCAATCGTTTACGTGGTGGTGTATTAAACGTGTTTCCTCACGCAGAGATCGCAGAGTTCGCAGAGAAAAAACGGCGTTCCTACTAGTCTCTGCGGGCTTTGCGAACGCTGCGTGAAATATATAAAGCAACAACTTTGATACACTACTTATTAACTCTACCTATTAGAAACTGTCCGAGTTTAGAAGGATACTCGTTAACTTGATTTTGTTCTAGTATTTTCCTTGCAGGTAAAAAAATATCCGTTATAAATCAAAACATAAATGGACGTAATACAATCAAAAATAAATAAGAATTCTAAGACCTTTAAAGCGAATCATGAAGGCATGACTGCTTTATTAGAACAGTTGGAAGCGTACAAAGAAGAAAGTCGTTTTCAAGGATCCGATTCTAGAATCAAACGGGCTAGAAATGAAGACCAACTATTAGCAAGTGAACGGATACAGTTGGTATTGGACAAGGATAGTCCTTTTTTAGAATTGATGCCTTTGGCTGGTTTAGGGGTAGACAATGGGTTTGGCGCTAATGGAACGACCATCATAGGTATAGGATTAGTCTCGGGTAAGTTATGTATGATTAACTCGAATATTGGAACGAAGAAAGGTGGGACGATGGATTTTTCTACCACCAAAAAGTATATTCGGATGAACGAAATCATCCTAGAAAATAGATTGCCTTGTATTCAATTAGTAGAAAGTGGCGGGGCGAATCTGCCAGATCAAGTTCGAACCTTTGAATTGGCAGGAGCAAACTTTAGAGAAATTACTAGACGATCAGAAGCAGGGTTAACGACTATTTCAGTGGTCTTTGGAAATGCGACTGCTGGAGGGGCTTATGTGCCTGGGATGTCTGATATTTCGATTTTCATAAAAAATAAAGCACAGGTATTTTTAGCAGGACCGCCCTTACTAAAAATGGCAACGAACGAGATAGCGAATGCGGAAGAGCTAGGTGGAGCAGAGATGCACTCCACCATATCAGGTGTATCTGATTATTTAGCGACAGATGAATTGGAAGGTATCAAATTTGCAAGACAATTAATCACGACTATAGAGGCATCTAAACCTCATTTTATTCCTAGCGATTTTATAGAAGCACCAAAATATGATACCGATGAAATATTAGGTATTGTCTCGCCAAATGTTCGGATTCCTTTTGATGTTAGAGAAGTGATTGCTAGGATTACAGATGGCTCTAAATTTTTAGAATTCAAACCAGAATATGGCAAAACTTTGGTAACTGGTTGGGCAGAAATACATGGATATACTGTAGGTATTATTGGTAATAATGGGGTGTTGTTTTCGGAGTCTGCCAATAAAGCGACTCATTTTATCCAACTCTGTAATCGTAACAATAGACCATTAATTTACTTACAAAATATCACTGGATTTATGGTTGGAAAAGAATACGAACAAGGAGGTATTATCAAGCAAGGTGCAAAAATGATTAATGCCGTAGCCAATAGCAAAGTCCCAACGATCACTATTAATTTAGCCTCCTCATATGGGGCTGGCAACTATGCAATGAACGGACGGTCGTACCAACCTGATTTCATGTTTGCTTATCCTAATTCTAAAGTCTCCGTGATGGGCTCTGAGCAAATTGCAGGGGTAATGGAAATTATTCAAAGAGGAAAAGCTAAAAGAGCAGGCGTTCCATTTGATGCAGAGAAATTCGCACCTACTAAAGAGGAGATCATTAAAAAAAATGAAGCCGTTTCTTCGTCTTGGTATGCTAGTGGACATTTATGGGATGATGGTATTATCGACCCAAGAGAGACGCGTAACTATTTAGGCTTTTGTTTAAATGTGTTTAATAATAAAAAAATTAACGGGACACAAACTTATGGGGTGTTTCGGATGTAAAGGGATCAATTTTTTTAAAAACTAAAATAGAATTTATTTAACCACATAGATACATAGGCCACATAGTATAGAAGTCTATGTGGCCTATGTATCTATTTACCT
>JALZWC010000927.1 GCA_023300255.1 Saprospiraceae bacterium
ATAAAGAAATTTATCTTGTAAATCTGGTTTAATTGAATATTTCTCAGTTTTGATTATTTCAAAACCACTATTAATCATTGCCAAATCGATATTTTTATAAGAAGGCATCTGAATTATAGAATCCGATAACATTTTTGGAAAGTAATGATTGAGCCAATAACCCTTCATTTGTTCTGAAGTAGATGTGAAAATAATAATTTTACCATCTACTTTCAAAATTCTATTTAGTTCTATAAAGCTTCGTTTTAAATCGGTCCAATGATGAATAGTCAAAGAACCTATTATTCCATCTACACTTTTATTTGGTAGGCCCGTTTCTTCTGCTGTGCCAACTCGCCAATCAATTATTTTATTTCTTTCTTTTGCTTGATTCAACATTTCAATAGAAGGATCTACACCTATAAGATGAATGCCTTTTTCTTGAAATTTATTGGTATAATTTCCTGTTCCACAACCAATATCTAAATATATACCATTTGCTTTTGGAGACAAGTGGTACAGCAATCTTTCCGTTAGGTATTTATCTGCTTTTCTAGTTTGGTTATAGTTGATTCCTATTTTATTGTATTTAGCATCCATGTTATAGCAGTTGTTTAATTTAAACCAATGCCTCTTCCAAAATCTTCACCATTTTCACCCGCACATTTTTATGATAAGGCGTCTTAGTCAAAGGGTCACAATAATCCGCAGTTGTCAAAATATTAGGCATTGCCCTAATTTCCTTATGCGATACTATGCCCACCATGCGTATCTTGAATTTTTACTAATTTAGTGGCGATCTCGGAAATGGTTGTATCCCAAGAAATCTTGGTAAGTCTTCGTTATCAACTAACAAGCATCAGGTGTTTCAGGAGCCAACTCCCAAAACGTATCGGACTTATCTTCCTCTTCTCTATCTAAGCAAGGAAAATCTTTTTCAATTAAAATATGTAAGTTCTGATCCTTTTCGATTGGATGCTTAACTTCAATACCTACTTGGTTAGAGTTAATCCATTCCTTGGCTATTGCTTTAGGAAGTTTTACTATTAAATTATTATTTAAAAAGGAGGCCGCTACTTGTTTCTTAGAGGTCGTAATATCTAAGCTAAAAGTAAATACAACTCCTTGACCAAATCCAACTTGTTCTGTTATTCTTTGTCCTGTAGCTAATTGTTGTAGTTCTGATTTTCTAATACGGATACGAATGCTATTAGTAGTACATCTTAGTTTCATATTTAATAGGATTTAGTCATCTAGCAATATCATAATGATAGACTGCTTACAGCAGTTCCCATTTTAGAAAATGTATGTAGCCTTTTTGTCCCGCAACTTCCTGTTGCGGGACAAATTAAGGCGGTTTGCATAGAAATTTGTCCCGCAACAGGAAGTTGCGGGACAAAGCGCTCTCTAAAATGGGAACTGCTGGACTGCTTAGTCTGCAAGTTAATAAAATCTATTAATAGACCAAATAGTTTGTTAACTTTGCTATATATAAAAGTATGATAATTACTACTATATGAAGCGTGCAACAAGAAATCGGGAAAAATCTCGACAAGAAATTATCGAAAAATCTGCTCCCATATTCAATAAATATGGATATGCTGGAACTAAAATGGATATGATTATTGAGGCGACTGGCTTTCAAAAGGGGGGGATCTATGGACATTTTGATTCGAAGATGGACTTAGCTAGAGCAGTCTTTAAATATAATTCTCAATTGATAAGAGGGATCTATGAGAAAGAAGCTAACCAAAATGAATCTCCGAAAGAGCAGTTACTGTCTTTTTTGAGGGGATTTAGATCTTACATCGAGCATCCACCCATTCAGGGAGGTTGTCCTTTGCTTAACATGGCCATAGAGGCAGACGATACAGATGAAACTAATCGTTTATTAGTAAAAGATTTTTTGAATGACTGGAAGGAAGGACTTGAACGAATATTGGAAAGTGGTATTCAAGCAGGAGTATTTAAAGAAGATATCAATGTAACGCAAGAGGCTTTCTTTATCATTGCGACCATTGAGGGTAGTATTATGCTGGGGCAAGTCAAAAGAAGTATTCGGTTAATGATGGGGATATCGGATAGTCTGAAACGATATATTGAATTGCGTATATTTAAATAAGTAATGAGGTAAGAATAAATATACATTCTTGGTTAGGAGTTTGTGATTTATAGCGTAAAACCCTACTTTGAAGCTTAGCTCAATTAAAACAGCTTTTTTGATAAAAAAACAAGCATGGCATACGAACCAAAACCGATAGTTTTCTTCGATTTAGAAACAACAGGTGTTAGCATTACAAAAGATCGAATTGTTCAAATAGGAGCAATTAAAGTATTTCCAAATGGATTACAAGAAGAAAAAAACGTAACAGTTAATCCAACTATTCCAATCCCAGTAGGAGCTTCCGCTATACATGGTATTTCTGATGAGGAGGTAAAGGATAAACCAAAGTTCCAGCAAATAGCCAAGAGTTTTTCTGTTTGGTTGAGCGGTTGTGATTTAGCAGGCTATAATTCTGATAATTTCGATATCCCTTTATTGATTGAAGAGTTTAATAGGGTAGGCATTGTCTTTCCCGAACCTGATACCCACTTTATTGATGTATTAAAAATTGAGCGAAAAGTAAATGGGCATACGCTCGGTGCAACTTATGAGCGGTATACAGGGGACAAATTAGAAGGCGCACATGATGCCCTAATCGACATCTATGCCACTATTAAAATATTCCATAAGCAATTAGAACTAAATCCATTACTCCCATCTGATGCTGCCGAGGTAGAAGCCTTTTGTCAAGGCGATAATAAGCGAGTGGATTTTGCAGGAAAGTTATACGAGAAGGAAGGCGATTTTTATTGGCGATTTGGAAAACATAAAAACAAGTTGGTGACGCAGACTGCGGAGTATGGGAAGTGGGTACTTGGCTCTGATTTTCCGTCAGAAACTAAAAAGCATATTCGAAAGATTCTTGGGATATAAGCATTGGCTATCGCCAATAAAAAGATAATTTGAACCTGCGTTCCTTGTCTATAGTATATACATAAGTATTTGGAGTTATGAAGTAAAACTAAGTCTAAGTTATAATTTAGAGGTAGTTAGTTCATAAATTTAAATGTTGTATTCAAAATTGGCTGTCGCTAATGACAGTTTTTTTTGAACGCAGAGACGCAGAGATACAGAGGCTTAGCTGCATTTGACTCTGCATCTCTGCGTTCAAATTTTTTCATTGGCGACAGCCAATCCTGAATACTTATGTATATACCATAGGCGGCACGACAGGTTCGGCACTGTCTATAGTAAAATACCAGTATTTGTTACGTTCTTAAGGGGCGTAGCCTCGTCCCCGTCAATTACGCAAATACTTA
>JALZWC010000928.1 GCA_023300255.1 Saprospiraceae bacterium
GCACTCGATTTGTAATCTGACAGCGAAGTGATCTGACTTCTGACAGCGAAGTGATCTGACTTCTAAATAAATAATAAATATGAAAGAAATAGCAGTAATAGGCGCAGGTACAATGGGTAATGGTATTGCACATGTATTTGCCATGAAGGGATATAAGGTGGCTTTAATTGATATAGCAGAAAGTGCTTTAGAAAAAGCAATGGGAACCATAGAAAAGAATTTGGATAGAATGGTGCGCAAAGAACGTATCACAGAGGGAGATAAACTAGCAACGCTAGCAGGAATTACCACCTATACAGACATGAAGGAAGGAGTAGCAGGTAGAGACTTAATCATAGAGGCTGCAACTGAAAATATAGATCTAAAGCTCAAAATTTTTAAGAATTTAGATGAATTAGCAGGACCAAATGCTATTTTAGCAACGAATACCTCTTCTATTTCTATTACAAAAATTGCAGCAGCGACGAAACGACCAGAAAAGGTCATTGGGATGCATTTCTTTAATCCAGTACCTGTGATGAAGTTAGTAGAAGTAATCAACGGCTACGCTACAGACCCAAAAGTAACGGCGGAAATAATGGAAATGTCTAAAGGTTTAGGCAAAGTAGCCGTAGAAGTAAAAGATTATCCTGGTTTTGCTGCAAATCGTATATTAATGCCAATGCTTAATGAAGCATTTTATGCTTTATATGAGGGCGTTTCTGGTGTACACGAAATTGATACAGTGATGAAGCTAGGTATGGGACATCCGATGGGGCCTTTACAATTAGCTGATTTTGTAGGCCTAGATGTTTGTTTAGCTATCTTAGAAGTACTACATAAAGGTTTTGGCAATCCTAAATATGCTGCTTGTCCATTATTGGTTAATATGGTCAATGCAGGTAAATTGGGTAGAAAATCGGGGGAAGGTTTTTATGATTATAGTGCTAAAGGGAAAGATTTAGTAATATCAAAGCAATTTGCTTAGGATTTTAATTCTAGAAACTAAAGTATAATTGGCTAAAACTATTGTTGAAGAAATTATTTTAAGATTAGCAGACTATTAAAATTAACCTAAAAAGCGCTCCCCCTTGGGGGTTGGGGGTAACCTCAAATGAGCCTTTTCTGATCTTGCTAACCCCCAACCCCCAAGGGGGAGCGAAATAGTAAAAGTTCAGAAAATAAGAATAATCTTAATAGTCCATAAAGTCTTAATAGCTAGCTTATCAGGGTGACCGAGAATGTTCCGACTTACAAAGTCTCGAAGACTTGGGAAGTCTAATTTGTTGATAACCAATACTTCCCAAGTTTTGAAAACTTTGTAAGTCTGAAAGACATCATTCTCGGTCAGCCTGTTATGCTAAGTCCAATTTAAAAGCCTTTGTGTATTTTAATAAAAAAAAATTATTCCTATCCATTAATTATGGCAAAATATAAATACGATTTAAGAGGGGTGTCTGCAACGAAAGAAGACGTACATGCAGCAATCAAGGATTTAGATAAGGGCTTGTATCCAAAAGCTTTTTGTAAAATAATGCCAGATATTGCAGGCAAGGATGCAGATTATGTGAATTTAATGCATGCCGATACTTCTGGCACTAAGACTAGTTTGGCTTATCTATATTGGAAAGAAACGGGAGACTTATCTGTCTGGAAAGGAATTGCACAAGATGCATTAGTGATGAATATAGATGACATGGCTTGTGTCGGTTGTGTAGATGATATTATCTTATCTTCTACGATTGGTCGTAATAAAAATCTGATCACAGGAGATGTCATTGCTGCGTTAATACAAAGTGCCGTAACCTTAGCAGATCAACTGAAAGAGCAGGGAGTAAATATTCATTTGGCAGGCGGCGAGACAGCAGATGTAGGGGATATTGTACGTACGATAGATGTAGGCTATACGGCCTTTGCCCGTATGAAAAAAGAAGATCTTCTAGTGAATGATATTCAACCAGGAGATGTAATCGTAGGTTTTGCTTCCTATGGGCAAGCAAGTTACGAGGATACTTATAATGGAGGAATGGGGAGTAATGGACTGACTTCTGCTAGGCATGATGTATTAGATAAAATGTACGCGACTAAGTATCCAGATAGTTTTGATGCTGCGAATACCCCCGATGAAGTAGTCTATTTAGGTTCTAAAAAATTGACAGATAAGGTGGTGATTAATGGAGTAGAAACAGATATAGGGAAATTGATTTTGTCGCCCACTCGAACCTATCTTCCTGTTATTAAATCCATTTTTGAAGAATGTAGAGCAGGCTTGTCGGGGATGATTCATTGTACTGGAGGCGCACAGTCAAAAGTGTTGAAATTTGTAGATAATAATGTACATATCATAAAAGATAGTTTATTGCCAATCCCTCCATTATTTCAAATTATTAAAGAAGAATCAGGCACAGATTGGCAAGAGATGTATCAGGTATTTAATATGGGACATCGTTTAGAGGTATATATGAAGCCCGCATATGCCGAAAAGGTAGTAGCGATCGGGAAAAAGTATAACATTGATGCGAAAATCATAGGTCGAGTAGAAGCTGCTGACCAACGAAAAGTAAGCATACTCGCACCAGATGGAGAGTGGTTGTCCTATGTCTCTTAAAAGAGAGGAATCCTTTTAAAAAATGATATGTCTGTCTTAAATGGAATAGAAAACTGACTCTTTGGCTATTACAAAAAAAAATTATTTTATTATTTTATCTGTATTATCTATCTAATCATTGTGTAATCTAGGTCGGTTTATCTCCTAATTATTAGATTAAATATATTTTATATTAATTTAAAAAAATACTGTAAAAAATTGATTGCTAATAGGTTGCTTTTTTATATGTAGATAAAAAACAAGGTGTTGCGTTATTTATTGAATCAAGGATTATTTATTCTTACTTTTGTGTCCTTTTCCAAATGAAATTTTACTAGAAAAGAGGCTGTGTTAATGTTTCCTTTTCCTTTCTGTTTCTACTCATATTTTTATAGCTTAACGTTCCACTTGTCGTGGAATTATATGAGAATCAATAGTTTAGGTTAGGAACTTAGTGGTTTTTCATACTATTATACATGTGAACTAGAACAGAGAGCAGAGACAGATTTCGTTTACAAACAACGAAATTTGGTCATTTTTTAAGCGAAATTTATCTCTATTCTCTGCTCT
>JALZWC010000929.1 GCA_023300255.1 Saprospiraceae bacterium
AAAATCAGTGCATAGCAGGGCTACGGACTTATTTTTTCGGTTTCTTAGACGGAAAAAGATGTTTATAAATTACCCGTTTAATTGATTCGACCTACTTAAGTAGGTCAAATCAATTAAATTACTATTTTTTAACCACATAGGTACATAGAGCACATAGAGCACATAGGGTTCTTCCTATGTGTACTATGTACCTATGTGGTTAAAAACAAGTCTATTTTGTTAATTTGATTTATCCAATTACTTAGTAGTTTGCAAATGATGACCATTTACAAAAAATCAAAAATCTTCATTAAAGGAAGGGTAAATAGCGGTATCCTTGACCAAGTTTTTTTCTTTTAAAAACTTTTTCCAAGCTTTCACTCTAGAAAAACTATTAAACTGGAAAAAAGATTGAAACTCATTCAATTTAGAAGAAAAATCTAAAGTAGTATTAAAATGTAGTTCTAAAACTTTGATGATCGCATACACATGATCATCCCTGTATTGTCCCCCTTGTCCAACAAAAGGAACCACCAAATCATAAGTCAGGATGTTATTTATTTTATCAAAGTCTAATTCTTTTTTTCTTGTCTTATAATCAACGCCAAATTGGTCTAGATAATAAATATAAATGTCCATTATATCCATAGTAGCTAATTGCTTTTGTAAAGTCTTTACTATAGCTTTATCTGCTTTAAAAACAGGTATCCCAAATTCTTTACGAATGAATGGCATTAATTGTAGCTCATCAAAATCTTCTAATTGATCTAAATGTGTAAATACTTGTCCAACCTCTTTAAAATCCATTCTAGCGAATAAGATTCCCAACCATTTCATCTTCACTTGCACATCTAAATCAGGATCATTTAATATCGCTAATTTCTCTTCTAAAGATTGACGATTATGCAATAAAAGCAAGATATTTAATTGCGTTGCTTCTTCTTCAAATTCTGTTAAATAAGCACTCTCGTTGAGGTATTGTTTTAAGTCTCCTAAAATTTTCAAACGCGTTAAATTCGGAATTTGACCTTTTGTAGTCAATTGAAAAAGCCACTCCTGCCTGAATAAATTATTATATAAAAAACCATTTTGATCAATGTTAAAATCCTGAGATTGATGCAATAAAAAATCTAACCATTTTAATGGGTCATCTATCAAAACATTTTTAGATAAGTTATCCAATTCTCTATAGGAAAACGCTATTTTTTCTAAATAATGAAGTTCTTCTTTTACAGATAATGATGGTTCTATGGCTAATTGAGGAATACTTCTGGGTTTGTCAACTCGACTAAGTGCTTTCAAACAAATTATTCTATGTTTCTCCCTGTAATATTTAGACTGAGTAATGGTATTAACATTTCTAATAGTAAGTACTTCTTTGGTAGTCAGTTCTATCAACTGCAAATCAAACAAATACTTTCCCCATGTAGTATAAGATACTTTATCCGTTTCCCATAATTGATACCATTTTTCCAAAGACGTAGAAGTATTTTTTGAATAAGAGAAGGCATATACTTCCTCTAAAATTTTGATGGCTACTTTAGCAGCCGTTAAATTATCTTCCCATACATGTATTGGAATTTTGAATAACTCTGGCACAATTTCGACAGAAGCATATTGAAACATATACTGTTTCATTTTTTTAAGTGCTTGTCTATTCCTTAAACTTTTTAAAACAAAAAAATAGTCTGTTAATTCTCTTGAAGTAAACTTTTTTAAACGTTCCACCTCCTCCTCTGAAAAGGATTCGGGGTCATTAAGCAATTCTTTCACACTTGAAGAAACGATTCCAACTTCCTCTTTTCCTTTCCAATACAAAATTGCTTCTTTGATCAAGTCATTTCGTTCCATTACTTCCATTTCCAATAATCTATCATGTAGCCTACGCTGATCCGTCGCTTTTTGATAATAAAGTCGTGCTATTCCAAAATTGCTTAAGTCTTTAAATAAAGTACTTTTCAATAAATAGAAACGAAATTGAAAATTGTTATTAATGATGTTTTCCCAATATTTACTATAAAGACGATCCAGGATTCTCCCGATTGAAAAATTCAGTGCGGTATTTTGTGCATTTATGGAGGCAAAATATTCTAAAGAAGTTAATTCTTCTAATTGTAAATGAGCAATTAATTCATTTTCTAATTGATACCGCTCTGGCGGTGATAAATCTTGTTCTAATTTAATTAATTGTTGTTGGACATTAGCAGTTGGTTTATAAATAATCCCTTGTTTTCTGCAATAATTCGTGAGGTGACTTAGATTTTCTAGTATATTATAATCTAATGGTGGCAATTTCGCATTATAGGTACGAAGTAAAGGTCGATACTTTTTTATTAAGCGATTTATTTCATCAGGAATACCTTCCGTTAATAATTTAAAAGACTCAACAGCAATGGTATCATTTGTAGAATTAAGCCTTCTGAAATGCTTTTCATAAGCATCTACTAAATCCGTTTTTTTAAGAATGTTAGTAAAATTGTTCGTTGTATTATCCCATTCATAGTCTTCATAATGCTGAGACCAATATAGTAAAAAACGCTCTTTTGCCGCAGCATCTGAATAGTCTGTTACCATTTGTCCCTCCTTATTTTTCACAGATATATAAACGTCAATCAATCGATTGAGTTTATTTAGATATACCGAGCTATTATCTCCTTTCCATGACTGATATTGTAACCCAGCTAAATAAAACAAGACCTTTGGTTGTTGGCTATTAATCAATTCTTGATACGCATTTTCTCGAATCCATACTAAGGTATCTGAAGGCATCGTACTCAGAATCCAAGCAAAATAATCTGACGACTCCTCAAAGAAGATAGGTAAAGTAGTCAGTGAATTTTGATAACCTGCTGCCTTAATTATCTTAAAATCCCCTTTATATTGATTTATTAATTGATAACATTGTAGCTTTAAATCCTTCAATGTTTTCGCTTCAAGAAAGTGGTTCGTGATATTTGCCAATTCATCCTGACAATTCTTTAATGATAATTTTCTTTTATCTCCTAACTGAAAAACAATAGCAATAGCCGTAGTATCAGGTAGCTGTTCTAAAACCAGATGCACTATTTTATTTCTCTTGGAAGTAGGTTTTATTTTAGAGAATCTTGAATGTAATAAGATGTCTTTCAAAATAGGAGTCTTCACGGAAGGTGCTAAACCAGAGATCTGTAAAATTGCTTCTTGTAATACCTCTGGCTTTTTTTTCTTTAAAGCGTAGGCTATATTTTTTTTAGTCGTTTTAAGGAAAATTTGATCTTGCCAATTAAAAGCTTGCTCCTCTAATTGAAACGCTACTTTTCTTGATTCAATTGGTGTCAGATAGTAGCTCTTTAAAAAATCAGAATATTGAAAGTCTTTTTCTTTTTGATAATACAATTCTTGTAAACGATGAGGTATATTTTCGTCAGACCAATCAAATTCCTCTGAGGTGAGTATCAAATATTTCTTGGCTAATAGTGGGAATACTTCGTTATTGGGAGCTACTTTCCAAACATTGGTCAAATCCCTGATCGCCTTACGATCTCCTTTTTGCAGTCTATCTTCAATATCTTTTACTACCCATTCTAAGTTTGGAATGGTAACAGGTTGACTTAACAAGTTAGTTACGTTTAAAACAAAGAAAAAACTAACTATACAGAAGACACATAGCATCCCCCTTAACCTATGCCAATTAGCAAATAGGCTTGGTAACGATAAAACAATAACTCCGCCATTTAAACGATCTCTTTTGCCTCCAGCAGGCCCATCTGATTTGCGGTTCGCAAACGATGTTTCCGCCTTAAAAAAATACTTCCGTAGCTCTGCTAGGTAAGTATTTTTTAACCTGCCTACCAAGGCCACGCAGGCAAGGAAAAACTGTAGACAACATAAACTCATCCAATTTGACGAACGCATTATTTTATCGCTACTTAACTGTGGGAAGTATTTAAGAAACAGTCGAAGCATGAGATATAACTAAAAAGTAGTCGAAATGATCATACTACTATACATAAGAAAAGAGCAGAGAATAGAGAGCAGAGAATAGAGATAA
>JALZWC010000930.1 GCA_023300255.1 Saprospiraceae bacterium
TTTTAAGCTAGTCATTTTTTTTTCTAAGGAAGTTTAAAAAATTAAGCATAGCTGGGCTATGGTTCATTTTTTAGGATTTCTTAGAAGGAAAAAAGGCAGGTTAAAATGGTTAATTTATTCTTACTCTTTGCCTTACATATATCATAGTCCATCTCTATTTGTATTCAATCACCAATAGCTTAAAATTTTCATCAAACAATAGTTTAATTCCAAAGGTGGTTTTAACAAAATTTACTGGTTTATCGTCAACTATACAATTTTTAACTTTTTCTGGCAATCCAATTAAGTCCATTTCTATTTGATCATAAGTGGTGGGGAAATGGCCTTTCAATTCTTGCTGAATATGGTAAGATTTCTTCTTAGATTTAGTATTATAAGTTTTTAAGCTATAATTTTTATCTCGATATCCATATCCTTCTCCTTGATCTTCGTACAGGTATTGCTCTTGTTGTTCGTCTGAATAATATACTTTCAATCTTAAAGTACCTACTGGTTTTTCATTGGTATATTGCATGACTGGATACATAGGAATAATACCACCAGCTAAAATAAAAATAGGAATACGATCTATATCTACTTTATACTTGATGTATTGAAGTCCTTCATGGGCCTCTCCTGTCCAGAAATCATACCAACGCCCTTTTGGCAAATAAATAGATACTTTCTTGGCCTTAGCCTCTTTAACAGGATGTACTAAAATGGAATTGCCAAACAAAAATTCTTCTTCTCTATTATAAGTATGCTGATCTTGTTGGTCATAAAAGGAAAGTTGCTTAATTATTGGGGTTCCCTTTTGGACATACTGCCAAAAAGCGGTATACAAATAAGGAAGCAATTGGTATCGAAGTTCAATGGCTTTAGTAGCCGCAGATGTATATTTTTTCCCAAATGCCCATGGTTCTTGATCTAAGCGATCCACTGCATCTCTTGACTTGACTTTATCGGCATCAACTTCTGCGGATCCATCATCATTATTCCCCATAGAATGCACTCTATAGAAAGGATGAAATATACCTAATTGTAACCAGCGCACCATCAATTCTCCATCAGGATATTTAAAAAAGCCACCTATGTCCGATCCAACAAAAGAAAATCCACTGGCGCTTAATCGTTGGCATTGTATACTAGCTATGTGCAGATGCTCCCAAGAAGCAACATTGTCCCCCGTCCATACAGCAGCATATCTTTGTCCACCAGAAAAACTTGCCCTTGTTACTAAAAACGGTCGCTTTTCTGGCTTTAATCGATGCAATCCTTCTAGAGTCGCTCTGGACATTTGTTGACCATATATATTGTGTGCTTTAGCATGATTTGTTGGATTTCCATCGTAATGATGTAAGACTTCGTCGGGAAAGGTCTTATGGTCTATCTGAAACATTGCAGGCTCATTCATATCATTCCAAAAACCACTTATTCCTATTTCATTGTATAGTTCATCATATAAATCACCCCACCATTTCCTAACATCTGGATGTGTATAGTCTGGCCATACACAATTTTGAGGCCATACAGGCCCTTCCATCATATCTCCGTTGGAACGTTTACAGAAATAATTATTTTCGATACCTTCTTCATAAACAGCGTACTCCTCCTCTACTTTAATACCTGGATCAATCATTACTACTGTCTGAAAGCCTTGCTCTTTCAAACTTTGAACCATGCCTTTAGGGTCTGGAAAGTATTTCTTATTCCAGGTAAAGCATTTATAGGCATCCATATAATCAATGTCGAGATAGATGGCATCACATGGAATCTCTCTTTTACGAAATTCTGCTGCTACCTCTTTGACTCGTTTGTCAGGCAAATAACTCCACCTGCATTGATGAAATCCCAAAGACCATATAGGCGGTAATTCTGGCCTTCCTGTTAAGTCTGTATATCTTTCTGCAACAGAGAGTAAGGAAGGTCCATAAATAAAATAATAGTCCATCACACCTCCTTCTGCATAAAAAGAGACTTGTCCTTTCTTTTCTTTATCAAAATTAAAATGACTTCGATAGGTGTTATTAAAGAAAATACCATAACCAATTCCTGTTGTTAAACCATAATAAAAAGGAATGGATCTATATAGTGGATCAGTATTGTTCCCAAAACCAAAAGCATCTGCATTGTAATTTTTAAATTGCAGCCCTTTCAAATTTAGACTACCTGTTTTATCTCCCAGACCATAAAAATTTTCTTCCTTACCGATTTTTTTGGTCATACTTACCTTCGTAACACCATTTAGTAGTGTCCTTCTACTTAAAAAGCCTGTATCGTCTTCACAAATAACATTTCCTTTTAGATCAGTAATGGTAATACTTAGATTTACTTTGGAGACCTCACAAATAATCTTCTGGGTCTGTATTCGAACTTTATTCTTTTTTTCTTCATAAATATAGGGAGTAGTTTGTTCTTTAAAATCAGGTGCGATGGCATAGGAAAAATCCTTTTCAAATTGTCCTTTAACCGCATATCTAAATCTCAGCAAAGTATTGCTCAATAAATATATTTTCAAAGCTA
Organism: Saprospiraceae bacterium; assembly: GCA_023300255.1. Taxonomy (GTDB): domain Bacteria; phylum Bacteroidota; class Bacteroidia; order Chitinophagales; family Saprospiraceae; genus JAFMDF01. Next base: position 2,503 of record JALZWC010000930.1, read on the forward strand.
CTCCATTCTCACAGTATAGCGTAATGGTACTTTCTCCCTGATGAATCTTGACTACCTCATTTGGAATTAGATCATGGTATACATCTGGATATCTATTAGTACCTACTGTCTCTGAAATAGGAACAGCCGCCCCAATACTAGGATCAATCAACACTGGGGATTCCTTTACTGTTTCCGTATTTTCTATTAGATCTAATTGTTTTTGGAGGGACTTAAGTTGTTTGGCAAACCAACTCTTTGATTTATTTTTATTAGGCATTAATAGATAGGAATTAACCTTAAAGTATAATTATCTCTTTAAGGTATAAAAAATGAACTCCAAATAGAGGTGATAGTAAAACTAACTGGAGAAATGTTTATATAATAGTGGTACAACAATAAATTGACCAATTTTTTAGATCCTTTATATTTAAGAATATGTGCTATAATTTAGTTACATCTGCTTAAATTGATAATACAAAGCCTGTGTCGTTGGCCAGGCAGGCGCTCTTTCATTTTCGTCGTTTTATCTACTAGAATTATAATAGATCGTCAGCTAAAAAATGATAATGCTTCGAATCTTACCATAGAATGGCTACTGACGTCCAATAGTGGTAATATTTTATCATCGCACGGCGAAAACCATCCGATAATAGATTTCGACAACTAGCAAACTCTATAATTTCAGTACTTTTCAAGCTAACACTATAAAAATTGAAGTATCTAAGAATCAATGTCTTGCAATTAATACATCAATTCATTTTTAAACAACTTCTTTGTAAAGATAATTAGTTTACTAAAATAATGCCTCCTATTAACAGTACATATATTTTTTCCTATTTGCGATATAATCAATAGCTAACTTCCTAAAAAAATGGTATTTTTGGAAGCATTTATAAATGAGTTGATTTTGAGAGTTAAATGCTTATCTCATTCATAAGGGAATAGGAAAAAAATACTGCCTATTATTGTCTATCTTATTTAATTTCTTTCCTAGGGGATCAGAAAATAAATAATCTACCATTCTGACTTGTCCTTTTTCCTTGTAAAAAAACTTAAAAATGAAGCCGTAGCTCTGCTATGCCTTAATTTTGAAGCTTCTTTA
>JALZWC010000931.1 GCA_023300255.1 Saprospiraceae bacterium
TGTAAAAGACTATATATTAACCCTTACGCTTAACAGACCCGACTCCCTAAATTCTTTTACGGTAGAAATGGCTAATGAGCTAATAGAAGCCTTTAATCAAGCTAGTGAAGACGATGCTATTCGAGCTATTGTCGTAACAGGAGCAGGACGGGCATTTTGTGCGGGAATGGATTTATCTATCGAAGGAAACGTATTTGGTCTAGACGAAGCCTATCAACCAACTATGGAGGATATGGAGCATAAATTAGAAGACCCAGCGGTCATTAGTGGGGTTAGAGATACAGGAGGCCGCGTGGTATTGGCCATATACGATTGTAAAAAACCAGTAATTGCAGCAATCAATGGTGCTGCGGTTGGTATTGGGGCAACGATGACTTGTGCGATGGATATTCGATTAGCTTCAGAATATGCCAGAATCGGTTTTGTTTTTAATAAAATAGGCATTACGCCAGAAGCTTGTTCTACTTGGTTTCTGCCCAGGATTGTTGGTATTTCAACTGCTTTAGAATGGGCGTATACTGGAGAGATCCTAAAACCAGAGGCCGCTTTAGCAGCAGGATATGTGAAGGGAATTTATCCTGCAAGTGATTTACTGGAAGAAGCGTATAAAATAGCTCGCAAGATAGCTAGTCATAGCCCTGTGGCGATTACTTTAACTCGTCAAATGATGTATCGTAATGCAGCCCAAGATCATCCTATGGCAGCACATAAGGTGGATTCTTTAGCCATCTATTATGCTAGTTTGGGCGATGGAAAAGAAGGTGTCAGCTCTTTCTTAGAAAAACGAGCACCTAATTTTAGTAAGCAATCTTCTACAGATATGCCTGCTTTTTATCCTTGGTGGGAGAAATAGACGAGATCGCTTCGCTGTCAGAGGTCAGATCGTTCCCAAAGTATTGTATTTGCCTTGCAGGCAAATACAATACTTTGGGAACTGTCAGGTGTCAGATTTATTATGTTTCGCCTATGGCTTTTTTACATTGAATTTATTATTTCTACGCACAATCCATTTTTCTTTAGAATTCCACTAAAATCAAGGAATAAATCCGATAATTCATCATAATCAAAGTGTTTTTTATCTGTAAACCATTGATAGTGGTTAATTCCGATAATATCAATGTCCTTAAACGTATCTATTTCATTATCAAGATACCTCCATCTTTCTGTATTGATTTTGCGCTCTTCTTCAAGTTTATGATACTCCTCCATTCGACCATCTATATACCAATTCAGTTTCTTTATATCAACTTTGTCTTTATCGCATTCCTTCTTTAAGGCATACAATGTCTGAGATAAAACATTTCGATCAAAATCTCTATGCTTAATCAAATAGATTAGGTCGTAAATATCCTTTACTCTTGGCTTAGTTATCAATTGATGTAATTTCCAGGAAACCTGTAATGGAAGAGGACAAGTACTTTTTAGTAAAAATGGTTCTCCTATTCTTGGATGATATAGCATTTCTACTGGAGGAAAATCTATATCCAAATTATAACTTATATCTAATTTAAGCCGATCATTCATTTGGCCGTTTACCCAACACATTAAATCTGTGTTAACTGTTGGAAAATCATCATGCATAGCGTAATCAATTCGTCTCCAAAAGTCATTTTCCTTAAAACTTTTAAATTCAACGCCATCATTAGTAGTAGTTTCAGTCACCTTCGTTACCCAATCAGAAAATATCTTTCCGGCATTTTCGTCCTCCTCTATAAATTCAAGAAACACAAAATCTAAATCTGCTACATATCTCATTTCAGGATCTGGAAAATACTGTCTGGTAATGATACTTCCTTTAACCATGAATGGCTCCTCCAATTCACTAGCTCTTCTTATGTAGGCCTCTACCGAATCTAACAGTATTTGATGATCTTTCATTCTTCTAATTTATCCATCCTATATCTAATTTTTTATTAGAGTCATAGATACAATATTCCAGTTCTTCTTTAACAATTACTATTTTTTCAAATGCCAAAGCCTGTTTCAATTCTTGAATTCTTAGTACGATCATTTGCTCCTCCTCTTTTTCTCTCATCGTAATGAATTTGCTAGTTAAATCACTCTTTAAACTATTCCTTGATAATTTAGCTTTGTGCTTTTCACATATTGCCTTGATAAGTATTTCATTATTTATGTGAACTTTCCCATGCCACTCATAGTAAGTTTTAGACTTATCTTTAAAATAGTTTTCAACATTTTTCTTATGCCAAGGAGCCACCTCTATTTTTGTTCTAATCACAGGAAATCCACTTTCTAAGAAACTGCTTTCTAAACTAGCTATCTCTTTTTCTAAATCTAATTTAGTTCTACACTTAATAACTTTACTTATCATTGGTTGGCGATAATAAGTGCCCTCTGAAAGCTCTATTATTATTGGTTTAGCATCAATTGATTCGCAAAAAGCTTCGAACCCACTTATTTGCTCTTTCCTTAGGTCAGATGTAGTTATATGAATTTCAATATCGCTTATCATTCAAATTATCTATTTTGATTGTACAGAACGCTACCCTATTAGCGTACTACTGGTCGAAGCCATAAGTCCTTGACAATTAAAATGGACTCTTTTTAAGTAAGCATCCCATCCGCAAGTGATTCTCTTCGTTAAAAAGGTCTACTAGACCTTTTTTGCAAGCACCACTTCGCTCATGTTGTTCGTC
>JALZWC010000932.1 GCA_023300255.1 Saprospiraceae bacterium
AAAGCGGATGGGCGGCTGAAAAACTAAGCATAGCTGGGCTACGGTTCTTTTTTCAGGACTTCTTAGAGGAGGAGCTTGCAGAGCAAGTGAATCTATCTGCCTTTAGACAGACCGCAAAGCGGACGGGCTTGCTGGGCAGATTAAAATGGCTAATTTATTCTTACTCTTTGCCTAAGTAGAATAGCCAAAAACGCCCCTTAAGCTAGCCCTTTCCATTTCTGGAGAGGTTCTAAACAAGTGCTGAAACAATTACAATATTTTTTTAAAATAGTTGTTATTAGCTCTATTTTGGCTTTCTAGCTAAATAAAATCTGTTCTAACAAAAGTATAAATAAAATTCTTTCTATGAAGTTGTTAAAAAAGGTTATAATCTCTGCCTCTATAACCTCCATAAATCTATAACAAGTACCTAAAATATTTTAATAAAAAGTTAAACAAGTAAAAAATGACCTATTTATTAGACCTTTTTTTCGTAAAATTCGTCTATTTGATAGTGGATTCTTAGCAAGAATCAACATGTCAGAATTTCTACTTCCAAGTGTAAGAATATAATGAAATGAAGTAGTCAGGTTTGATCTTATTTCAAATTCCATTTTATTCTTACCTACCGTATTAAATTCGACTTAGTAACGGCAAAACAATAACTTGAACATCTGGACGGTCTCTTTTGCTCCTATTTTTCCTTTAAATCTGCCAGGCACGCAGGCAGGGAAAACTAGAACCAAAATAAACTCGTCCAGATGTCCAACTTATTATTTCGTCGTTTAGGCTATGTGCGATATTCAGAGAATTCTTAGAAGAAAGAATTACTTTGTATTATGGCGCATGTTATTCTTTCTCTTTCACAGATATTTATTAATTTCAAAACTTTAATTTCAAGATGAAGAGGTTACTTACATTTTCTACGCTATTAATTTGTTTAATCGTAAGTTCATCTGCTTATGGACAACAGAAGGAACGAAGAGCAGCGATTGATACCGAGTTTGGTACGATGGTGATCAAGCTTTATAATGACACACCAGCACACCGTGATAATTTTATCAAACAGGTAAAAGCGGGTACGTTTAATGGGACACTATTTCATAGAGTTATTCCATTTTTTATGGCGCAAGGGGGAAATCCGATTTCCAAAAATGCGACACCAACACAAGGACTAAGCACAGATAATTGTGGAACGATCCCAGCTGAAATTCTACCTAATCACTACCATAAAAAAGGGGCAATAGCAGCTGCTCGTTTACCTGATAATACCAATCCAAGTAGAGCATCTAGTACTTGTCAATTCTTTGTTGTATCAGGCTACAAGCATAATGATGCTCAATTAGATGCTTTGGAAAATGCCAATAGAAAATTTACGCCATTTCAACGAGCATACTACAAAGTAAAGGGAGGATATCCATTTCTCGATGGAGATTATACTGTTTTTGCAGAAATAGTAGAAGGATTCGATGTGATTGATCTTATTGCGAATGTAACAAGTGGAAAGGAAGGCGTTACTAAAGATCGGCCTTTGACAGATATTGTTATGAATGTGCGGATGCTTAAGTAAAAACGCAAAAGGTATTTGAACACTTTATTGGCTGAAGCCAATTTCTATATTTGAACCTGCCTTCCTTGGAAGGCAGGTTCAAATATTTATTGGCTGCAAGCCAATCCTTTTAATTAACTCCAGCAGCTCTTCTCTTAGCCGCATTAATAGACTTGGTTACCGCAAAAGCAGCTATAATCACCCCTATAAAAGCAATCCAAAACATTACCTTGTATAGGCCAATGATGCAAAGAATAAATGCCATAAAAGCAGATACATCTTGCTTTTCAATGCCTCTTAAATTCTTTACTATTTTAGAAAAAAGACCTTGACTATTATTTACGTTTTCATCTACTTGCTTCGTCACTTCTAAATTAGTTAAGGGGCCTCCGTTTTGCCAAACAAACCTACCCATTATAAAGGCAGTATAAGAAGCAAATACAGCTAAAACAATAGAGCAATAGAAGTATACTTCATTACCTGTTGCATTATAAGCACCAACTCCTAGTGCCGTTAAAAAAATGACATATCTTATATTATCTGTAATAGTATCATACCATGCGCCAAATCGAGATCCTTTATAAGTCAAGCGCGCTAACTCTCCATCACAGCCATCCAAAATAGACGCTATTTGAAAAATCAAGCCACCAATTGCAATGTACATATATTCTCCAGTGGATACCATCCATGCCCCCCAAAGGGTAAAAAAGAAAACAAAAGTAGTTACGAAATTTGGAGAGGTATTAAATTTACTTAAAAACAAACTTGTTCGAGTTGAAAACACTCGGTTAATATTTTTACTAACCCAACCATCTGTATCTTTCACTAGCGTTCGTAACAACTGCCGTTCTGCTTCCTTTCGCATACTAGGATTGTCAACATCTTGCCAAATTGCTTTTTTGATAACCGCCGTTCTTACACCACTTTCTGAGATTAACTGCTTCATGATGTCGCTTACTCCATGTGCACCTTCTGCCGCCTTTTGGGCTATTTTTTTTCCATAATTCGCAGGGAAATAAAAAAGACCAGTATCCACTAAATCATAAGAAGATAACTCCTTACTAATCTTATGAATAAATCCGTCTTTAGACATCACCTTAGTCGCATCATCCATATCAAACACATCCTCTAAATTTGGATCACAAGCCAAAGCAGGTAAGTTCGGTACCTCTTTTACATTATCTACAAAAGATTGCAAAGTCTTTATAGCAAAAATATGATCAGACATGGTCAATAAAAAAGGTGCGTCAATTTTCGCAGCCCCCTTCCCAAAAGAAACTCCATTACCTAAATCATAGTCTTCACATTCTACAAAGTTAATATCCAAATCTTGCAAGCGTTTGATCTTGGACATGACCTCAACTATTTGTTCTTTATAAGCTCCAACGACTATATAAAAATGCTTGACGCCAATTTGATTTAAAGCTAAAACAGCTCGCTCTAATAATCTTAAACCACCGACTTTTAGCAATACTTTAGGTAATTCAACACCTTTTTCTTTAAAGCGAGAACCATTGCCTGCTGCAAGAATGACCGCGTGTTCCACTATATCCCATTTTTGTGTAACTGGTTTTTCTAAGGTTATATTCTCCATAGAATCTTTGTCTACAATACCAATACTTCTATTCATTTTGTGTTTATATTACTTTTAGCAGTTGTTAGAGAACAGGAATTAAATGAGGTACCAATTATGGCGCAGTAATTTTTTCTTGTAAAGAAGCTTCAAAATTAAGGCATAGCGAAGCTAAGGCTTCATTTTGAAGGTTTTTTACGTGGAATCTGCCTGCCAAGGCAGGCAGGAAAGGATAAG
>JALZWC010000933.1 GCA_023300255.1 Saprospiraceae bacterium
ACTAAGGCAAAGTGAAAGAATAAATTAGCCATTTTAAACTGCCCTTTTTACTTCTAAGAAATCCTAAAAAAGGAACCGTAGCCCAGTTATGCTTAATTTTTTAGCATTCCTTAGAAGAAAAAATGTCTAGCTTAAAACGACCACTTTATTCTTACACTTTGCCTAATATCAATTTTGGGGCAGCCAATTAATTCAGCCTGTTCCAGTGGTCGGATGAAATGTGCAGCTTGATACGACCACTGAAAATGATCGGACCAATTGAGTTGAGTGTAAAACAATTTTGGGGCAGCCAATTAACTCATCCGATCACTTCCAGTGGTCGGATGAGACGTGCAGCTTGATCCGACCACTGGAAGTGATCGGACCAATTGGGCAGGGAATGGCCTCAACTTTGTTTTACACTCATTTGGTTTAAAAATTCTAAAATAAATCTGTGGTAAAAAAATCTAAAATTCTACCTCAACAAATAACTATATTTAATAATGGTTAATGCTAAAGAAGAGGTTTCCACTTTTCCACACTACTAATATCCCTTAATGGAATTTATTATAAAATTTTTAAAAAAAACTCCTCATCATTATAGGTGTTAATTGGTAGATAAGTAATGTTGATTTTTGTGGCATTTTTAATTATTAATATTAACACTCTCGTTATCCACACTGTTTTAACTATCAAAAGTTACTGTTTTCAATAGCTTTGAGAGTTATCCACATTTGGTGTTTTAACTATTAACAGCATAAAAAAACAAATTTTGTAAGCTAACATCTCTCTTTTTATTGTTAAGCTAGAGAGTTGAAATTGTTAATAACTAGGCTCTTTCGGGGGAGGCTGTTCCACGACGTTAGTAATTGTGGATTACGGAGACTATATCCACAAGTTATCCACAGTTTATAAACCTTGAATTTGACCTATTTTTGAGTAGATTTAGAGAACGTTTTTTAACTAAAAATGGCAGACATTATTAACTAATGCCTGCCATTTTTGCAGATTATATAAGCAACTGTAACACAACTCTCTGAGTTGTGGATATCTAGTTTGTGCACAACTCAGAGAGTTGTGTTACGACCGCTCTACCACTATTTATTGAACGGATAGAAAACAAAGCTTATTCTTTGACCATTACTAAAGATGTTTACTTTGATATGCTTTACTTCAAATCGATTTCTAAAAAAACAGGGCAGTGATCAGAATGAACAGCGTCATTCATATGACGTGCACTAACTAGCTTGCTTTTCAAATTATCTGTTACAGATTGATAGTCGATTCGCCATCCCTTGTTATTCGCCCTGGCACTTGCTCTATAACTCCACCAGCTATATTCTATTTTCTCTGGATTTAAAAAACGATAAGCATCGGTAAATCCATTGTCAAACCACTTTGTCATCCATGCTCTTTCATCTGGCAAAAAACCAGAATTCTTACTTTTAGGATTGTGGATATCTATAGCTTCATGTGCAATGTTATAATCTCCTACTAAAATTAATTTTGGTCGTTCTTTCTTTAACTCATTGATCCAGGTATAAATGTCGTCTAGAAATTCATATTTAAAACCTTGTCGAAGATCGCCACTTGTCCCAGATGGGAAATAGCAATTTAATAAAGTCCAATCGCCATAGTCGGTTCGAATCATTCGACCTTCTGCATCATACTTCTCAATACCAAAACCTTCTTTTATTAGGGTAGGTGTTTTTTTAGTAAGTGTCAATACACCGCTGTATCCTTTTTTTTGTGCAGAATGCCAGTAGTGCTCATAGCCTAATTCTTCAAAAGCAGCCATGTCTACTTGTTCCATGCTTGCTTTCGTTTCTTGAATACAGATGATATCAAAGTCATTGGAAGAGATCCAGTCTACTAATCCTTTTTTGATGGCAGCTCTTATGCCGTTCGTGTTGTAGCTTACAATTTTCATAATAGTATGTTTTGAAACCCTACAAAATAGAATAGAGAGTAGAGAATAGAGATGGATTCCGTTTAAAATCGAAAAAATCGTTACTTTTCAAATGAAATTCATCTTTATTCTCTGCTCTCGCTTCTCTATTCTAAAATCTGTATGTTTTAAAAAAACAAAAGGCATGATATGAATCATGCCTTTTAGTAACGACGATATAAAATAACCTAGCCGAAATTACGGAGTTATTGTTTTGTCGTTTATTTCTTCTTTGAAAGAATTAAGATCTATCCCATTTCTGACACTACTTCTTTTACTTCTGGAATCATTCTTTGTAGCATTCCTTCAATTCCTGATTTTAAAGTTACAGTAGAAGAAGGACAACCACTACAAGATCCTTGAAGAATAACAGTGACGATCCCTTCTTTAAAAGATTTGAATTCTATGTTACCACCATCCATTTCTACAGCTGGTTTAACATAGGTCTCAATAAGATCTTTTATCTTTTGTACCATTTCTGCTTCATCACCAGTGTATTCATAACCCACACCTTTCTCTGCTTCTATTTTTTCCATAGCCTCTTTGAAGCCTTCTTTGAGAATAGTACCATCATCTTCTATATACCCTTTGATAAATTGCTTTCCTTTTAACATAATATCTTCCCAAGCATAATTAATCTCCTTGGTAATAGTTACAAAATTATTGCAAATGTATACTCCTTTTACATAAGGTTGATCAAATAGGGCAGAGGCTAATGGAGACCATTCTCTTGCTAATTCTTCTTCTCTAAAATCTGCTGTTCCTTGATACAACATTCTATTCGTAACAAATTTTAAAGATTCTGGATTAGGCGTCTGCTCCGTATATAACATGACTGGACTTTTTGTTGCCGTATTCATTTCTTTTTTTATTAGCGCTATTCAAAGTAGCGTTGTTAATAATTTTGGTTCTCTGATTTTCAGAGAACAACAATTTATACAAAAATACAGAAAGCTTTGGAATTAAGGGTAGATTATTTACTTTCCTATTCTTCTAAAACCATCTCCTCATATCTTAAGAACGTTTTAAATCCTTTTTCGTTGAAATATGCTTTCGTTTCTTCGTAAGATTTATGACTAGTTACCAAAACAAAATCACCACCCCAAGCACCCAATGATTTTACGACGCCCCAATAATAATTAAAATGCACGGATTGTATGGTGGGTTGCTCTATTTGTTTAGCGACTATTTGTTCGTGTTTTTTTAAAAGTATTTCAAAATTTAACAATTTGCGCACGTTTTTGATTTTCTGCGTCAAATCTGATATTTCTGAAATTGTTTTAGCGGTAGGTTTTTGTTTTGCTTTGTATTGTTTTATTTCATTTCTACTATTTTGTTTTTTATCCAAGTAGACAAAATATAAACTTTCTTTAAAGGAAGGCTCAAAAAAAGTTGCTTCATAAACAGGTACACGTAGTTTTTCTTTTTCTTCTAACTGATATAGAATTGGGCTATTTGTAATTGCGCAAGCAATGTCATATCCAGACCCACCAAAAGTTTTTTCTAATAATTCGAAAGGATTTACATCTGCCCATTTACTAAGTAATGCAATTAATGTCGAGCTAGTTCCTAAGCCCCAATCTTTTGAAAAAGTTAAGTGTGTAGAAGCTACTTTATTGCTATGTTGAAAACTTGGATTTAATGTTTGTATCTCCTTGAAAATAGTTCTTAATCGTTCTGTAAAAGGATTATCACTTTGAGTGTTGAAATGTGGATAAGTATGTTGAAACCAACAATTACCAGACTCATCGTAGCTCTCCCATTTTAATCCTTCTTGTTCTCTTTCTTCCACAATTAATCCTTGCCCATATTTTGTAGGGATTGCCAAAGCTTGTGCTCCGTCTAGGACAAAGTATTCTCCAGTCAATAACAATTTTCCGTTGGCGTAGAATTTTTTCAAGGCTATGTGTTTTAGAAAAATGTTTACAAATAGAATCTCTGCATCTCTGCGTTCAATACAACATTCCGAAGGAATGCAA
>JALZWC010000934.1 GCA_023300255.1 Saprospiraceae bacterium
AAGGAACCGTAGCCCAGCTATGCTTAATTTTTTAGCATTCCTTAGAAGAAAAAATGTCTAGCTTAAAACGACCAATTTATTCTTACACTTTGCCTAAGTTTTTCTTTACCCCATCTACAGAGATATCTAAATGAGAAGTATTAAAAGAACATACTCCATCTTTTATCAATAAAACTTGGGGAGACTCGTGTCTAATGCCAAATTCATCAGCAATCTTGCTAGATATTGCTCGATAAGCAATTAAATCCAAATAGTAAGGCTCTACTTCTTCTCCTTTCAGGTTCCAAGCCATCTCTAATCTAGATTTGGCCATAGAACTAATAGGACAACTAGTGCTATGCTTAAATATTAGACAAGGAACCTCTTTAGAGCGTTCAATTATTTTATTAATCTGTTTTTCAGATTGGATACTGTTCCAATTCATTTTTTTATTATTTATGTTAAGTAGTCGAGTTTGGTAGAACGTGTACTGAAAATGATTGTTTTAGGGAGTAGGAAATAATTAAAGTGCCCAAAGATGTAGTTTTAGTTTGTTCTTATACAAGGTAGGACTGCCCGACTGCCGTCAGGATTATGCCTTAGAATAATGAATATTTTCCAAAATAAGCTAAAAGGAAAAGATTCAGAAAATCTGGCAAGTTTATCCAAATCACAAAAATAGTTGACACTTCTTACCTTGATAAGATACGAATAACATAAAATATAATTCGCTTTGTGTCTTCGTGTCTTTGTGGCAATGTCAACCAACTAGATAGACTTGTCGAAAATCTTTTCCTTTTAGTAAATCGTCCAGCGGACGAGATACCTTAAAGGACAAAGTAAAGTCGCAGAATTAGTAGCTTATTTTTCCCTTAAAAACTACCTGGACAACCCACTCCTCTATTACAAGCTACCATAGTAGCAACAAATAAAACTAATACAATTAAGGGGAATAATTTCTTTCTTAAGTTCATGTTAGTAATTTTGAGTTAATACATTAACAAGTTAAAACGAAAATTTGTTTTTCTGGCGGGTGTTTCATTACAAAAGGAATGCGCTGTTTAGGAGTAAAAACGAACTTCGCACTATAATTCGTACAAATATCCAAAAAATATACGAACGATGTGTCTAAATTTACCAACTATGATTGCTTTTTTTCATACTTCCATAGTACATATAGATCGCTTCGAACAATTAGTAAGAAAATACCATTCCATTATTCCTATTCAACATTTTGTCAAGGAATCTATTCTACAAACCGCATTAGCGACTGGGCAATTAGATAAAATCACTTTTATTAAAACAATCCAAGATATTCAACAAACCAAGCCCGCCTTAATTATTTGTACCTGTTCGACTTATGGCCAACTATGCGATCAATTACCCAATGTCCATAGAATCGACCAACCCATTGTTCATCATATTGTAGCTAATTATACTACTATTGCTTTAGCATATACGGCATCATCCACCAAAACTATTAGTCTAGACCTACTCCAACAAATTGCTAAACAACAAGACAAAAAAATCCACATTATTGACTGTGATTGCACCCACTGTTGGCCTTATTTTGAAGCAGGGCAATTAAAAAAATATGAACAGGAGATTGCTAAAACGATCCGAGTCAAGACCAATGAGGCAGAGGTGGTCTTTTTAGCGCAAGCTTCTATGGAGGGGGTAACGGCTTATTTAGAGGATTTGGAACAGGTGGTTGTTTCTAGTCCTGAATTTGGGGTGAAGCAGTTTCTTCGGTTACTGACATGATTCGATTCTCCACTTTAGCAGCTACATTTAAAGCATTAGACTGTCAGCCTAGAGATATTTTGGCGTATCAAGCTGATTAATCGTACACTTTTATGGTCTCAATTGTGAAAAGAGCTGATACAGAGATACTGTGTATTCTATACATTCGAAACCTCTAAGTAAATTACTTAACATGATTTTACTCGAACAGGAATATCCGAGCTATGACTAGGATATCGGATTAAAAGGAATCCCCCAATTGCGACGAACAGCTAAAAAGCGAATAATAAAAACAACTAAAATAGCACCCATTAAATTAAAATTAGCGCTGGCCGAAAAATGGTCTAAAAATAAAAATACTAAGGCTCCTGCTAAACAAGCGCTAGCATAAATTTCCTTTCGAAAAATCAGTGGCACTTCGGTTGATAAAACATCTCGAATAACACCGCCAAAAGTAGCAGAAACAATACCCATCATTACTGCAATAACTGGAGATAAACCAATAGCTAATGTTTTTTGTAAACCTAAAATAGTGAATAAGCCGATGCCAATGGTATCAAATAAAAAAACACTTTTACGTAAGTTTAAAATTCTATTTTTAAAAAAATAACAGATAGGCAACGCAGCAAAAATAACATAAAGAGTATTTAAATCTTTCATCCAACCGACAGGTGTTTCTCCGATCAGTATATCTCTTAAAGTTCCGCCACCAACTGCAGTAACAAAACCTAATACAATAGCCCCCACAAGGTCAAATTTCTTTTCAACCGCAGCTAGCACCCCGCTAATTGCGAAGACGAATGTGCCAAAAAGATCTATAGCATAGATTAGGTTCATAAAAATTAATAATAAAAGAGTAGACAATAAATAAAATACCCAAAGATATGGTTTTATTAAGCCTATTGAGCCGCTCACAGACGGGATGCTACGTAGCATAATTCGTAGGGAGTTACAAAGGTTTTGCTAGCTAATTGAGTAGCTCTATCATTAATTTCAGATACCATGTAAAATTATATAAAATTTTCATGTCAACTCAAGAGTACCATTAATTAAAATGCATTTTGGTGGAGAATTGGATTTAAGGTAGTATCCTGCTACTTTTGTAATCTTTGAATACTCAATTGCGAAGGTGCAGTCACTAAGGAACACAGTGCATCCCCAAACCTATGAGTTACATTCGTTTTTTACTTAAAAATCCAATTAATTCGTCATAAAATGAGGATACACCTAATAGCTACCGGCGGTGCGATCATGCACAACTTAGCCATCGCACTTCATAATACTGGCCACGAAGTCAGCGGCTCCGATGATGAGATTTATAATCCAGCCAAAGATCGTTTAGAGAAATATGGACTACTACCTCAAAAAATGGGTTGGGATGCCAAGCGGATTACCAAAGACTTGGATTGTATCATTTTAGGGATGCATGCCCGCATAAATAATCCAGAACTAAAAAAAGCGCAGAAATTAAAAATTCCAGTCTACTCTTTTCCAGAATATATTTATAAAGAAAGTATCAAAAAGAAACGAGTAGTAGTCGCAGGAAGTCATGGTAAAACAACGACGACCTCCATGATTATGCATGTGCTACGAGAAAGCAAGATGCCCTTCGATTATTTAGTCGGTGCACAACTAGAAGGATTTGAAACGATGGTCCAATTATCCGATGCACCTGTGATTATTTTAGAAGGAGATGAATACCTTTCTTCGCCCCTTGATCGACGTCCTAAAATATTACATTACAAACCAGATGTAACCATTATTACAGGGATCGCTTGGGATCATATTAATGTCTTCCCTACCTTCGAAGGCTATGTGGGAGAATTTGAAAAATATGTTGGAACTATTAAAAAAGGAGGCGCATTCATCTACTACGCACCTGATGAGCACTTGCAAAAGATTGCTGCCGCTGCCAAGAACGTAGAACTGATTCCTTATGAAGGTTTTGCGTCTACGATCAAAAAAGGAAAAACAGTTTTGCTAAGCCCCAAAGGCCAAAAAGTCCCTTTACAAATAATAGGACAACATAATCTAGAAAATCTAAAGGCAGCCTATCATGCTTGTAATAAAATCGGCATCACGGATTCGCAATTCTTCAAAGCTATTCAAACCTTCAAAGGTGCTGCTAAGCGATTGGACTTATTGAAAGAAACGAAGCAGTCTATTGCTTATCGAGATTTTGCACATGCGCCTAGTAAAGTAAAAGCAACCGTTACCGCACTGAAAGCACAGTATCCTAAACGAAAGCTAGTCGCTTGCGTGGAACTACATACTTTTAGTAGCTTGAATAAAAAATTCTTACCACAATATAACGGCGCTTTAGCAGCAGCGGATACCGCTTACGTGTTCTTTAGTGAACATACTTTAAAAATGAAAAAATTGCCGCCCATCACTAAGGCAGATATCCAAAAACATTTCCAACATAAAAACTTAAAAGTCTTTAATCATCGAGGGCAATTGCACGGTGCTTTGAAGCGACATAATTGGAAGGGAAAAAATTTGTTGATGATGAGCTCGGGTACTTTTGATGGGACAGATTTTGGGGAATTGGTGGAAGGATTATTCTCTTAATTGTTTGAATCAGGATTTACAGGATTGTAGAATTTAGAGAATTTTCGAGCGGAGCTTGTTCCTAGACGTGCTCAATAAGTGTCAACATTACATTTAGTAAACTCTTCAATTCTCTGAATCAGAATTTTCAGAATTATAGAATTTAGAGAATTTTCGAGCGGAACTTATTCCTAAACGTACTCCATAAGCGTCAACATTACATTTAGCAAATTCTGAAAATTCTCCAATCTTGTAAATTCTGATTCAAACAATTATAAAATTTAGAAAATTTTCGAGCGGAGCTTGTTCCTAAACATGCTCAATATGCGTCAACACCACACTTAGCAAATTCTGAAAATTCTCCAATCCTGTAAATTCTGATTACACCTCCCGCCGCAACACCTCCAACGGCGGCTTAGTAAGCACATCTCGACTATTCAACAACCCAATAATAACCGTCAAAATAGTAATACTCAAAAAGACCCAGAAAGGAGGCCAAAATTTCGGACTAAAAGGCATTCCAAATTGAAAGGTCGCAATCAACCAACTAATACCAAAAGATAGAAAAATGCCCGTCAAGGAAGCTAAGGCACCTAATAGAAAATACTCAACGGTATTGATGCTCAATATTTGAAAGCGATTCGCACCTAATGTTCTTAATAAGACGCTCTCTTTGACCCGCTGATACTTACTTAAAACTACCGAACTAATCAAAACTAACAATCCCGTTAGCACACTAAACAAGGCCATGAATTTTATAACGAAGGAGATTTTATCTAAAATGGTATTTACCGTTTTAAGTATCTGCGTCAAATCAATAGCCGAGACATTCGGAAACGCAGTAATCAAATCTCTCTGAAAAGCACCAGAGGTCGCCTCATCGGGAGTCCGAGTAACGACTACATGGAATTGGGGCGCTTGCTCCAAAACACCTGTAGGAAATACCACAAAGAAATTTGTCTGTACCCTAGAAAAATCTACTTCTCTTATACTACTTACGATCGTTTCCACTGGTGCGCCTTGCACATTAAATAATAACTTGGAGCCAACCTCTATTTTCATATCATCCAATAATCTAGTGGATACAGATACATATATATTACCATCCTCTTCTTTCTCTCCATGCCAAGTACCATCTACTATTTCTTCCGTATCAATCAAACTATCTCGGTAGGTAACTCTATACTCTCTTCTATACACCCAACCCCTTTTTCTACTGTCTGTCGTATCTGCAGCGTTCTCTGTTTTATCAATACCATCAATCTCGCTCATCCGCATAGTTACGATTGGCACTTGCTGTAATAAGGGTAAACCATTCTTTGCTGTTAATTCAGCGACCGCCTCTTTTTGGTCCGATTGAATATCGTATAGGATCATATTGGGTTGGTCATTCCTACCAGAAAACTCCACCTGTCCCAATAATAAATCTTGTGTAAAAAAGAGCGTAGAAATCAAAGCAGTTCCTAAACCAATCGACACCATTAATATCAAGGTCTGGTTATTGGGTCGATATAAATTAGCTAAACCTTGTCTCCATATATAGGACCACTTGACAGGGAAAAAACGTCGAACCAACCACATAATCAATCGAGCCGCAGCAGCCAATAATAAAAAACTAACACCAACAACCGCTATAAATCCTAATGCCGTTCTAGCGCTTTTAGTTTGAAACCAAGCAAAACCTCCTATAAAAAGAGCAATCAATGCAATGACGCCCCATCGTAAAGGATCTCTGAGTCCACCAGAAGATTCGTAAGATGCTCGTAATGCTTGCAATGGCGAGATTTGACGAATTCCTAATAAAGGTAATAAGGCAAATAATACCGCTACCGCAACACCCGTAATTACTCCTTGCAAGACCGCAGATATAGAAACATTGGTACTTACATTGTCTAGCGGCAAGAATTCCCCTAGTACCATAGGAAGTAGTTTTTGCAAAAGACTTCCCAGTACTGCGCCTAATATGGCCCCTATCAAACCCATGACGGCTATTTGCATCAGATATATCAAAAACGCCTGCCGTCCACTTGCCCCTAAGGTTCTTAATATGGCAACCGTAGAGAGTTTACTTTTAATATAAATATGTACCGCACTAGCAACTCCTATACAACCTAGTATTAAAGCAATAAATCCAATAAGGCTCAAGAATTTATTCAAGTTTTCATAAGCTCTAGCAAAGCCTTGCTTCCGATCCTCTGCCGTATCAAAACTCAAAGAAGCAGCACGAATTGATTTCGCTAAAGTATCTGCGACTACTTTATTTAAATCTACCTCTTCGTTGATTTTATAATAATATTGATACTCTACCCTACTTCCTAGCTGCACTAAGCCCGTAGCAGGTATAAAACGATTGGGCACAAATACCACTGGTGCGATTGCCCCTGCAAATCCTGTACGTCCAGGAGCAGAATTTAACTGTCCAGCTATTTCAAATAATACCTTACCCAACTTAATAGAATCCCCAGGTACTAATCCAAACTGTACCATTAATGTTTTCTCTACCAGAGCCGTCTGTCCATCTTGAAAAGTAGTATAGGCACTCGCTGGCTCCGTTTCCACCGTCCCATAGTAAGGATATCCTCCATCAATACCTTTCACTTGCACCATCCGCGTACCTCCGTTTTTAGGTATTAGTGCCATAGAAGCAAAAGAAGTGGCTTCAGTGTGTTCCGATTTCAAAGGATTAATCAACGTAGCTATAGAGTCTGGTATCGGATAGCGACCTTCTACTACTAAATCTGCGCCTAATAATTTATTAGATTCTTTATCTATATCTCGTTCCAGATTTTCGCCAAAAGAACTAATAGCTACTAGCGCAGCTATTCCAACTACGATAGAAGAAATAAATAGCAGTAAACGTCCACGATTCTTACGACTATCTCGCCATGCCATTTTTGCTAACCAAGCTATATTAGTATTACTCAATGATGATATTTTTTTATGAAGTGGTTTAAAAGAATGTATGCTACTATTAGTTAAAGTGTAACTGACGTTTAATATATACGAAGACTAGCTCCACTCAAACAGTTTTGGCTAGGCAACCAACTAGATTCTAGATGTAATAAAACATGCTGTTTTTGTGTCCAGTAGTCTATTATACCCAGTGTACTATAGGGGTTTCTTCCTAGGAATCAAGCACTTACAACCAATTATAGCATATACTCTTAAATGATTTCAAGGTTTGTTTAGAATAAGCATTAATGATTAGAATAATGTTTTAAACACTTTGTAGTCTATTAGGTTTTACTAGATAACTAATTAATAGTAACTTTGATCTTCTAACTACAACAAATAAATTACTACAAGAGCCTTAATTTACACGATTCAATTGAAGCATTATATAAAAAGTCTTCGCAATTTTAGAAAATACCATCGGTTCATAGGTATTGCAGTCGCTGCATTGGTATTTGTTAGTGCTATAACTGGTATTTTATTATCATTGAAAAAAGACATTGCCTTCATTCAACCTCCTACTCAAAAAGGAAGTAGTAAAACCTTGGATACTTGGAAGCCCTTATCTGAACTTGCGACCATTGCTACCACTGCCTTTGTAAAAGTTCATCCCGATCAAAAAGAGAACAAGATAGATAAAATGGATGTACGCCCATCAAAAGGTACCGTAAAAGTCTTATTTAAAAAAGGCTATTGGGAAGTACAAGTAGATGGCACCTCTGGTGAAGTAAAATCCATTGCTCGAAGACATTCCGATTGGATAGAACAATTGCATGATGGCTCTATTATTAGTGATTGGTTTAAAATATTATCTATGAATTTTCTAGGTATTGGCTTACTCATTCTAATGATATCTGGTGTTTGGCTGTGGTATGGTCCAAAAAGGTTACGAGCTTATCGACGCAATAGAAAGTAGAGAATAGAGACGCATTTCATTTAAACCTGCCTTCCAAGGCACGCAGGCAGGAATTGATGAAATTTCGTTGATCTTTTAATCGAAACCTATCTCTATTGTTTCTTCTAAAGTGTCCAGTAGTGTGAACTAATAATTAACATCCTATCTCAATATGAAAATCACTTATTACGGTCAATCTTGTTTTGCCATAGAAATGAAAGGCAAAACTATTCTAACAGATCCATTTATCTCTGGCAATCCATTAGCCAAAGATATTGATATCGATACCATTCCTGCGGATTATATTGCCTTATCTCATGGCCATCAGGATCATACCCTAGATGCTATCGCTATTGCTAAAAGAACGGGCGCAAAAATAATTGCCTCTTATGAAATACACAATTGGGCACTAGCACAAGGCGTAGAAAATAGCCACCCAATGGGGATTGGCGGAAAATGGACCTTTGATTTTGGTACCGTTCTATGCGTAAATGCCGTACATTCCTCTAGCTTTCCAGATGGAAGTTATGCGGGAAATCCAACGGGTTTTGTATTCTGGAATGAAGAAGAATGTATCTATTTTGCAGGAGATACAGCACTAACAATGGACATGCAATTAATTCCAATGTTATGTCCTCCTTTGGATGCGGCAATCCTCCCAATTGGGGATAACTTCACCATGGATGCTAAAGCAGCAGCAATTGCTAGTGATTTTATAAAATGCTCTAAAATCATTGGCTGCCACTACGATACTTTCGGCTTTATCAAAATAGAACACGACAATGTTAAAAAGATTTTTGATGATGCAGGAAAAGACTTAATTTTGTTGGATATAGGAACATCTATTGATTTTTGAAAAAATGACGCTGTTAGGACTGTCTAAAAAGATTTAAAACACGTAGGAATAAAGGCACAGAGTGAAATTCGCGCTCCGTACCTTTATATTCAATAATTAATTTTATTAGTCTTTCACTAGAAAGACTCATTCATTCATCTTTTTAGACAAGTCTCAAAAGAATAATTATGGGAAAAGTAATAGCAATTGCTAATCAAAAAGGAGGCGTTGGTAAAACTACAACCGCTATTAATCTAGCTGCTTGCCTAGCTGTTTTAGAAAAAAGAGTACTAATTATAGACTCTGACCCTCAAGGGAATGCCTCTTCTGGTGTGGGCGTAATAATAGAAGAGGAGGATAATACACTATATGACTGCTTAGTCAATGAAGTTGATCCTAACGAGGCAATTGTAAAAACAGAAACGCCTAACTTATCGATCTTACCAGCAAATGGAGATTTGGTTGGGGCAGAGATAGAATTAGTCACTAGATTCCGACGAGAATATGTCATGAAAGATCTGATTGACAAAATCAAAGACGACTATGACTATGTATTTATAGATTGCTTGCCATCTCTAGGTATTGTGACTGTAAACGCAATGACTGCTGCAGATGCAGTACTTATTCCATGTCAGTGTGAATTTTTCGCTTTGGAAGGATTAAGTCAATTACAAGAAACAATAGCGATTATCAAAAAACAATTAAATCCTAAATTAGAGGTCGAAGGTATTTTATTGTCTATGTATGATGCTCGACTGCGCTTAGCGAATATTGTCGTGAATGAAGTTAGAGAGAATATGGAGGAGTATGTGTTTAATACCATTATCCATAGAAATGCTAGGATCAGCGAAGCTCCAAATTTACGGCTACCAGTAATTATGTATGATACTACTGGGAAAGGATCTGTAAATTTCTTAAATTTAGCAAAAGAATTTTTAAAGAAGAATAAGGATACACTTAGAGGTAGTCACGTGAAAGGGAAACCCTCTGAAAAGGTTAGAGATTGATGAAAATAGAACGGAGAGTAAAGAATAGAGACCTATTTCGTTCCAACCTGCCTAGCAAGGCACCCAGATTGGAACGAAATACGTCTCTATTCTCTGCTCTCTATTCTCTATTCTTAAAAAGAACGGACTTTGAGAAAAACAATTTGAAATACAAAAAGCATGTACTATGGCTAAGACCTCTAGAGATAAGTTGGCTGCAGGCCTAAATTTAAGAAAAAAAGGAAAAGGAAAAGCCGCTTTATTTAGTGGTAGCGGGGCAAAAGAATTTGCGGAAGCGATCATATCCGATCCTGAAAAAGTGGTCAAAGCGACTGCTAATACAATAGCCATGATTCCTATTGCGGATATAGAGGCGAATCCGTTTAATCCTCGTACAGATTTTGCTCCAGGACCTCTTGAGGAATTGACAGCCTCTATTAAGGTTCATGGATTGGTCCAACCAATTACGGTGCGACCAATGAAAACTGGTAAGTTTCAACTTATATCAGGGGAACGGCGATGGAGAGCTTCTCAAAAAGCAGAATTAATAGAAATCCCTGCCTATATAAGAGTAGTCGATAATGATCAAGAAATGCTAGAAATGGCATTGATTGAAAATATACAAAGAGAAAATCTAAATCCAAT
>JALZWC010000935.1 GCA_023300255.1 Saprospiraceae bacterium
TGGATATATGATTTATGATGTATGATTTAAAATTTATGATTTATCCAAATCAATAATTTTAGTTTTCAGCTAAAAAACATATTCAAATCTAAAAGAACTCTACAGCCCTGCCCCGACCCCCTCTTAAAAAGAGGGGGAGTCGTCTGCGAAATAAAATTTTCAATCAGAGACGACTCCCTCCTTTTTTAAGAGAGGATTAAGGAGAACTCATCACGGATAATTAGGATGCTAACGTGATATTAGCATCCTACTAATCCTAAAATCCTAAAAATCCTAATCGTCATTTCTGCGCCCTAGAGATTAAATAAAACAGAATCAAGGTAAATAATATATTAGGAATCCAAACCGCCAACTCTGGCGCTAATGTTTGATTAGTAGCAAAAGTAGTAGAACAACGAGACAGAAAAACATAGGCAGCACCCAATGCAACACCTACGGCTAAATGTAACCCAAGCCCACCTCGAACTTTCCTAGCCGCAATCGCCATACCAATTAATGTAACAATAATTACGGTGAATGGATCCGCAGAACGTCTTTGTATTTCCAATAAAAATCCTTTAGTTGTTTTCACGCCTCTAGCTTTTTCTCGATTAATAGCTCGTTGCAACTCTGGCGTAGTCATGGTCAGTTTATCGTTTTCATAGAGGACAAAATCATCATGAAACATATTGAGCGTTGTATCAATACTCTGATGGTTGCCGAAAATCATTGTTTCTTTTTCTTCATCAAAAGTTCGGATTTCATAGTCTCGTAGCTTCCAATGATTCGGTGGTTTCACCCATTCTGCTCGACTAGCCTTCAAGCGATATACCAATCGAGTATCTACAAATCGCTCTAATATCAAATTACGAACAGAAGTATCTATCCGAGCGTACGTTTTGACATATGCTTTCGTAATAGATTTATTAGTAGTATCTCTCTGTAAGACTAAATGTACATCTCTAGTTCTACCTTTGTCTTCTCCTTTATACAAATAGGTATGCTCAAACTCCACCTTCGATTTATTACCTAGAGGAATTAGATAGTGATTTGCAAATAGATGCAAGCCACCAATAATACAAGCCCCAATAAAGTAGGGTCGCATCATTCGTCGAAAACTAACACCCGCATTTAATATAGAAATGATCTCTGAATCATATGCCATTCGGGAGGTAAAAAAAATAACGGAAATTAAGGCATATAAAGGAAAGAGTAGTCCGTTAATCCAAGGAATAAAAGGCAGGTAATAGTCACACACAATCTCTTCCATTGTACATGCTTCTTCTAAAAAACTTTCCATCTGCGTACTCAGGTCAATGATAAAAGAAATCATTGTAAAAAGTAGTACGGTAAAAAAAAAGGTTTTTAAGTATTTTCCTATGATGTATTTATCTATTTTTTTTAATAGCATTATTTATAACTGTTCAGCATTGGTTTGTACTATCCTAAAAACTGGGTAACAAAACCGAAAATGATTGGCACGCAGAAGCCGCTGAATTCCGCAGAAGCTATAATTAATTCTGTGTTTCTGCGAAATTCAGCGACTTCTGCGTGCTAAAGTCAATGATGAATAGTTTCCGATTTATTACTTACTCAATTCCTTATCCTTAAAGAAAATCAAGAAAACTAATAAACAAAGTACTGACAATCCAGCAGGGATCATCCATATTTCATACCATTGGTGGCCAACAATCGCCGCATTATCTCTAATTTCATAACGCTCCACCACCATTCCTGCGATAATGTTTCCAATATACATTCCAATACCATAGGTCACTAAAGCAATCAATCCTTGCGCACTAGCTCGCAAGCCTTCTGGTGCTTCTTTATCTACATAGATTTGTCCCGTAACAAAAAAGAAATCGTAACAGATACCGTGTAGCAAGATCCCTCCATAAAACATATAAACTAAGGAATCATTATTTCCATAAGCGAATAAGAGGTATCTAGCAATCCAAGCTAACATACCAATCAAAATCATTTTCTTTACGCCTAATCGAGAAAAGAAGAACGGCATTAATAACATAAAGCCTACTTCAGACATTTGACCTAAAGTCATTTTCCCTGCTGCATTCACCATACCTGATTCATTGAAATAAGGATTAGCCCATGCATAGTAAAAAGATAAAGGAATAGAGATCAATAAAGAACTGATGACTAGGACTGCAAAGTTTCGGTCTTTCATCAAACCGATCGCATCCAATCCTAATAAATTTCCAATGTTGATTTTTTCACCTTTTGCTTGAGGTGGCGTATTCGGTAAGAAAAAACCGAATATTCCAGAAAGCAGAGAAACTCCCGCACCAATTACCAAAGGAGTGCTTGTGTTTTCAATTGCCATAAAACCTATTAATAAGCCAGCAGCAATCCACCCTAAAGTACCTAATACTCGGATACCTGGAAATTCCTTTCCAGGATCGTCCATTTGGTTAAAGGCCACTGCATTAACAATGGCTAATGTAGGCATATAGGTAAGCGAATACAATAATAGAATCCAGTAGAAAGAGCTAGGATCTGTAACTGTAGACACCCAATATAATAAGCCAGCACCCACTAAATGTAAAAAAGCCAGTACATATTGTGCTGGAAAAAATCGATCTGCAACAATACCCACAAATAAAGGAGCAATAATAGCTCCTAAGGCAGAAGTACTATACATATCGCCAATTTCTGAGCCATCAAAGCCAATTTCTCCTAAATACGTCCCTAATGTAACAGCCCATGATCCCCAGATAAAAAACTGTAAGAACATCATAATCGAGAGCTGTATTCTCGTATTCATCTTCATATTAATAAGGTTTTACGTTTTGTCTAAAAAAAGAAGTTGTTCAATTGGCAATATAGTTAATTCATTTTATTATCCAATAAAGGAGAAGTCAAAAATAATTAGTCTTTTATCTGTAATTTCATCTATAATAGCTATATATATTCTATTATAGGAAGTACCTTTGTAATATTAAGTCTTACCAAAATTCGTCATTTTTAGACAAGTTAATCTAGTTGGTTGATATCGCCACAAAGGCACAAAGACACAAAGCGAATTATACTTAAAATTCTTCGCATCTCAATGGTAAAAATGTCAACTATTTTCATTCATTAGTGAAAGGAATTAAATAAGTTGAGCCAGAAGGCGCAGTTATTTTTTCTTCTAAGAAATTCAAAAAATCAGTGCACCTGTCGAGCCGCCAGGCAGGATA
>JALZWC010000936.1 GCA_023300255.1 Saprospiraceae bacterium
AAACTAAGCATAGCTGGGCTACGGTTCTTTTTTCAGGACTTCTTAGAGGGAAAAAGGGCAGGTTAAAATGGCTAATTTATTCTTACTCTTTGCCTAAGAGACTTGTCAAATATATCTAAAGCATAAAGTTTCTAAAATTCTTTGACTGAATTTATCAAAAAAAAATAGGGCAGATAGCTTCCGCTACCTGCCCTATTTTTACTTGGCGACTAAGTCGCTAAGATTTTATCAATGATTAAAACTGTACGTTAAGTGTAAAGTTAAAGATCGTACCTAACTGGCTAAAGTGGTAACCATCATACGTCATTTGAGAATAACGTTGGTTGAAGGTAATCAAGTTAGATTGGTTTTGTAAGAAAGCAGCATCATTTAATAAGTTTTCTGAACCTCTATCCGCTTTGAAAGTCCACTCAGGTAACACATTAAATAAGTTATTAATGTTTGCCGCAACAGTTATCTTCTCTGATAATTGGTAAGACAAAGCTAAATCCGTTACAATCTTAGTTTCAAATTCTGTAAAAATACCTGGATCTAAACCTTGTTGTCTGAAAGTTGTTGGGCCGAATAAAGTGTTATTTAAAGACACACCAAACTTATCCGCTTTCCAGTTCAATCCTAAAATAGCCTTGTATTCAGGACGAGAAGTAAAGAATAAAGCTTCTTGAGTTGCATTAGATACACTTTGACCTGCTGCTTCTACAATCGCTGGGTTCTTCACCTCACCATCTCTTTCGTTTTCAATTGTCCAGTTACCAGAAAGAGCAACGCCTAAGTTACCTCCTCCAAGTGCGATGTTTCTGTAGTTCGCTACAAAGTCAAGACCTGATGTCTTTGTATCCAAAGCATTTACGAAGAAACTTAAATCAGACAAGTTGTTTTCCGCTAACACTTGATCCAAAGCAGTGTTGCCAGCTGGAGTTGAACCTATTTCAGAACTTAAAATAACTCTATCGTCTACAGAAATATTGTAGTAATCTACAGTAAGGCTAAAGTTATAGTTTGGCTTATATCCTAGACCTACAGTGATATTCGTAGATTCTTCAGGCTTCAAAGGATCTAAACCTAATAATCGTGCTTCTCTAGATACGTTATTCACTAAACCACCTACCTGGATTCCTTGTCCAGGAATAAAGCTAAACTGTGCTTTTTGTGTAAAAATTTGGTGTAAGTTTGGTGCACGGAAACCAGTAGAAGCAGAACCTCTAAGCGTAAAAGCCTCACTAACTTTATAACGAGTACTTACTTTCCAAACAGCTTTTGAACCAAAATCACTATAGTTTTCATAACGTACTGTACCATTCACAAAGAACGCATCAGATAGATCTAATGCCAAATCAAAATATCCACCGAAGTTATATCGGTTAAACGAACCTGAGTTTCTAGGATCATTACCTGCAAATGAATCTGGTCCACCATCTTCGTAAGAAGCCTCAGAACCTTCAATTACAGTAAATGTTTCACTTCTAAACTCCGAACCGAAACCAATACCTACTACATCAGATAATCTTCTAGTAACATCAATATTTCCAACTACATGTCTAAAGTTAGTACCACCTACATCAAAGATCAAAGGACTGTTCTCTCGGTACTTATTCGTTCCATCAGGATTTAAAGTAAAATTACGATTGTGAGAATCTCTTACTAAGTAAGTTTGTGTGTTGCCACCTACTGTAAAACTTGCATCTGAAATCCAACCATTCTTAGCACTTCTTACACCAATTGTACCATTGTAATCATTCAAATCAGCATCAAATGTTGGTACATAACCAATGTATTCGCCATTTGGACCATTCGGGAAGAAATCTGCTAAATAAGGGAAATCTGCTTCAGTTCTCCAATAAGGAGTTCTGTAGTTTGCAAAACTGTTTACTTTCTTATAAACGTATGCTGCATTAGCATATAATTCTGCATTTTCGTTGATATCAACGCCTAAGTTAACAGCAAATTTAGCTGCTGTAGTTTCAGGATTACCATTGATATTTCCTGCATCTGGGAAATCATCCAAGAATGCTTGAACCTCAGCAATTGGTGCGCCGAAATCACCAGCTTCCCCTTCTGCACTTACTGTACCTGGTCTGTTTGATACTTCTCTTTTAGATAAATCAACTGTATAATTGATAAATCCACTTTTTCCTAATTTTGAACCATTGTTAATAGCAACACCGTAAGTTTCTCCATCACCTTCAGATGTCAAACCACCTGTGAAAGTAACACTACCGTTGTTAGCGTCCTTCTTTAAGATAATATTCATTACCCCTGCAATTGCATCAGAACCATACTGAGCAGATGCACCATCTCTTAAGATTTCCACACGCTCAACAGCACCTTGAGGTATAGCAGAAATATCTGCACCTGTTTCCCCACGACCTGGAGAAGTCTGTGTATATAATAATGCACTTGTATTCTTACGCTTACCATTGATCAAAATCAAAGTACGAGAAGGTCCCATATTTCTGATTTCAAATGGATCCAAAATTGCAGTTGCATCATTTACTGGTGTATTTACCGAGTTAAAAGATGGTACTTTATAAGTTAATGCCTTATCAAAAGAGTTTTGACCAGTAGAGATTAACTCATCAGCACTTACCACATCAATTGGTAATGGTGTGTCTGTAGCAGAACGAGGAGCAGAACGAGTACCTGTTACTACTACATCAGAAAGATTGATACCTTCAGAAAGTAAGATATCCATTGCCTTTGTTTCACCATCAGCTAAAGTAACGTTAAAATTTTGGCTTGCATAACCCGTATAAGTTACTTCGATAGTATAAGAACCTGCGTCCAAACCTAAAGAGTAATTACCGTCAATATCTGTGACTGTACCAACACTAGTGCCCGCAACAGATACGTTGGCACCAATAAGTGTTTCTTCTGCACTTGAGATCGTACCTGTTAAGGTCTGTGCATCAAGTGTAAAAGGTAGCGCAAATAAAAGCGCTAAAAATAATGTAGAAATACGTTTCATTAAAAGAGTTTTAGTAAAAAGTTTTTTTGATAAAAAAATCTCAAACAATGCTAAGTGTGTTTTTTTATTAATTTTAAGTAAGATATTAATAAAAAAAATATACTTAAAGTGTTTAAAATAAATCAAATACGTCATTTTTAAGCCACATAACACACATACTTGTATGTGTTTTTTTTGTTATTTAACTTAAAATTATTGCCCAAGGTAATTAATAATATTCTAAATATTTATTTATTTATTTATTTATTTTCTATCGAGACTATGTGTATTTTTTACACATACAAAATTATATACTTCTAATTTATTAATATGCAAAATAAAAACTATGTAATAATTACATATTTATAGTCTATTGTATGTAAAAGTAGTAAGAAAATAATATTTTGATAATTATCGAAATATAAATAAGTTTGCAATATGGATATAATTGAAATAAGTAAAGTGTTATCCAACAAAACAAGACTGAAAATTTTGTACTGGTTAAAAAGTCCAGAGGATCATTTCCCTTTTCAGCATATTAAAGGCAATTTTGAAGATGGTGTTTGTGTACAATATATCGGGGAGAAATCTGGTCTATCACTTTCCACTATCTCTCATTATCTATCTATTATGCAAAGAGCTGGCTTAGTCATACAGTCGAGATTTGGGAAATACACTTATTATAGAAGGAATGAAGAGAGGATTGCAGAGTATGCAGATTACCTCAAAGCGAATTTATAAAACTAGAGTAAGTGAAAAGAACAAAATAATTTGAGCCATTATAGTTGTCCTGCCAGCCCGTCCGCTTTGCGGTCTGTCTAAAGCCAGATAGATTCACTTGCTGTGCAAGTTCATCTTCTAAGAAAATCTAAAAAATGAACCGT
>JALZWC010000937.1 GCA_023300255.1 Saprospiraceae bacterium
AATGAAGGAGAATTGTTGATACTTTGACTGAGTTAAAGTTAAAAATAAGAGCAAAAGAAGCAGCATAAGTTACGAAGTTATTTCATACACATTCCTAAGGTAAGAGACTACTTAATTAAGTTTTAATAATTCTCCATATATTTATAAATAGTCCCTGTATTCAGCAACACCACTTTTTCAGAAGGATTGATCCATTGCTCCTTCAATAATTTTTTAAAAGCTATCCAAACTGCTGCACCTTCAGGAGCTAATAAAATACCTTCCTTTCGAGCCATTTCATTAGTCCCTTCTAAAATTTCCTCCTCTGTAATAGCTAATGCATTCCCATTACTTTTATATAAAATATCCAATAAAATTTCATCTCCAAAAGCAGAAGGCACTCTCAAACCATTCGCTCTAGTAACAGCAGGATTAGGAAAGGTCGGTGCTGATTGGGCGCCTTCCTTAAAGGCTTTGACAATTGGAAAACAAGCAGTTGTTTGCACCACCACCATTCTAGGCATTTTATCCCCAATCCAGCCCATTTGTTGCATTTCTTGAAAAGCTTTCCAAATGCCAATTAAACCCGTTCCACCACCTGTTGGATAGATGACAACATCGGGTGTTTCCCAATTCATTTGCTCGGCTATTTCATAGCCCATTGTCTTTTTACCTTCTATTCTAAATGGCTCTTTTAGAGTAGAAATATCAAAACAGTTTTGTAAATTATCTTTTTTGATTTGTGCAGCACAATCTCCGATATTACCATCAACGTAGGTGACCTTTGCTCCGAAAAATTCACATTCTTTAGCAAACGTTTTAGGTGTTTTTTCAGGCATGTAAACATAAGCATCCAATCCTGCTTTGGCACAATAGGCACTCATCGCGCCGCCTGCATTTCCTGCCGTCGGAATGACACAAGCGGTCACGCCTAACTCTTTAGCTTTGGAAATAGCCATCGCTAAACCTCTTGCTTTAAAAGAACCTGTTGGGTTATAGGATTCATCTTTTAACAGTAGTTCGACCCCATATTGATTGCCTAATTCTTTTAATGGTATAAGTGGTGTCATTCCTTCTCCTAAACTAACAATATTCTTATCTTGTTCTACTGGTAATACTTTTCTATAGCGCCACATACTATTGTTCGATTCGTCAATTACGGCTGATTTCTCGTGACCATCTAAGTAGTATTTGGCAATTAAAGGCTTGTTGCCTTTAGAAAAAGTTTGGAGTGTATTTTTGTCATAGACATCTCCATGTTTAGAGCAAACTAAGTGCGTATAAAATGTTTTAGTGTCGGCTTTGACTTCCATAAATAATTTGGTATTTTAATAGTTCTAAGGACTGATACATTGTTTTTTCTAAAATAAGTGGCCTTTTTATTTTGCTATTACGCCAGAATTGTATTTCTTTAATCACTTAAACAACTTCTTTGTACTAGTAAACAAAGTTGTAGCTATTCTACTATTATCTATTGACGGATATTGACTAATTATTCTAAAATCTTGCGCTAATGGTTCCAATTCGATTTAAAGTCACTAAAAAAGAAGGCGCTTCGTTCCATGTTCAGGTGAATGAAATGCCTTATCAGTATGACCAATTGCATTATCATCCAGAATACCAGATTAGTTTAATTTTAAAAGGAAGTGGCATTATTTCAATTGGAGATAACTTAGAAGAATTTGGGCCAAATAAGATTTTTGTCATAGCACCAAATGTACCGCATGTTTTTAAAAATAATTCAAGCTATTTTGAACAGCGGACCGCAGCCAATACACACATGGTTTCTTTATTTTTCCTGCCGAGTGCTTTTGGAGGGCAATTTCTACAATTACCGGAAATGGTAAAGGTCAATGATTTCTTATTAGATGCAGCTAAAGGAGTAAGTATTAATCCAAGTCTAACTCTTCAACTGAAGCCCCTAATACTTGAATTAATAGAAGCAAAAGGAACAAAACGACTTATTTATTTTTTAGAGCTGCTAAATAAAATGGCTTTAAGTCCAGAAAAAGAATTTCTGTCCAGTATACCTTACAGTCTCAAAATGAAAGGGACAGATAACACCTTGAATAAAGTTTTCAATTATATCTCTACCAACTTTGATCAGCCAATTTCTTTGGAAGAAGTCTCTAAAATTGCTCATTTAAATAAGTATGCATTCTGCCGCTATTTCAAAAAGATTACGCATAAATCTTTTGTGGTTTATTTGAATGAATTTAGAATTAGTATGGCTTGTAAGTTTTTAATTAAAGAGAGTTATAGTATCTCCCAAGTCGGCTTTTTAGTTGGTTATAATAATATATCTAATTTTTATCGCCAATTTAAAAAAATCATGAAAATGACGCCATCGAGATATGTGGAATTGTATGGGAAGGCTTTCTAGATTTGATAAGTAACTTTGTAAAAATAACAACTATGAATAAGTACTTATTGCTGACTTTTTGTCTTTTATTGAGCGCACTTATTAGTTTTTCGCAAGCAGATACCATAAAAAAATTTAACCCTACAACTAATAAACTCCCTAAAACAGCTTTCACAAAAATGTATTTACCTGTTTGGGAAGAGGCTATAGAACATTGTTTAGCGGTCGCTAATGCTATGCCTGACTCTTTATACACTTATAAACCTACGGAAGTAAGTAAAACTTTTGCCGAACAGATGGTACATATCGGTATGTCTACGGAGTTACTCACCAAAAGATATGTGCAAGGCATGGACGTCAAACCTGTCCGATTGGATGCCTCAATGATGACCAAAGTAGAAATTATTGAGTTGATGAAAAAAGGCTTCGCTTATACGACAAATGTCATTTATACGATCGAACAAAAGCAGTTGGACGAACTATGTATTAT
>JALZWC010000938.1 GCA_023300255.1 Saprospiraceae bacterium
TAAGGCAGTTTGCATAGAAATTTGTCTAGACGTTTTAATTGTCGAATTAAAACGGGAAGTTGCAGGACAAAGCGCTCTCTAAAATGGGAACTGCTGCGGCTCTGTTCGTAGAAAAAGGATCAAAAATCTCCTAAAGGTCTAGAAGACCGATCCCGTTTGTCTGTCTATATTTAACGGGGTCGGTCTTCCAGACCTTGCACTTATCCAAAACTCACGTTAAATAAAATAACCACGAATTTGTTACGTATATGATTAAGTATAAAATTTTTCTATTGCTACTAATAACAGCTTTCATCGGCTGCCAACAAGAACAATCGACAAATGAACAAGACGAGATAGCGACTGTTAGATGTAAATGTATGCGTCCATTGGCAGATATGAACAAGAAGGTACAAAAATTGATGCACCAAGACAAAATGGAAGAAGTTCAAGCATTATTTGGCCAGTTAGAGTCTTTATCTCAAGAAGCCGATAAATGTACCAGTATGTTAGAAGTAAAGTATGGTGTTTTGAGTGAGGAAAGGCTGCAAAAAGCTAGTGGTGCTATGAAAAAGCAGTGTCCTGATATTGTAGAGCTAATAGAAAGAAACAAGGCGCTAGAAAAACGGTAGAATAAGGCAGTAGAACTTCGCTAGAATTAGCTGTATCTTTGCTTAACAGCAAATTTCATTTAGGCATATCAAAAAAAATCGTATTAAATATAGATCGTATGGAAAAATTGAAAGTGGGTATTAGTATTGGTGATATAAATGGTATTGGCTTAGAGGTTATTTTAAAAACACTAACGAATAGAGGCATATCCAAGTTATGTGTCCCTGTAATATATGGTTCTTCAAAGATCGTTTCGTATCACAAGAATATTGTTGGAATCGAAGAATTTCAGTTTCAAAGTCTACGTACTGCAGAAAAGGTTCATACCGATAAAGTCAACATCATTAATTGCTGGCAAGAAAATGTTAATATAACACTTGGTAAAGTAACAGAAGCAGGCGGGCAATATGCACTAACTTCTTTAAAAAGAAGTGTAGAAGATTTACAACGAGGATTAATAGATTGTTTGGTCACTGCACCAATCAATAAGAAATCAATGGAACTAGCTAAGTTCCCCTACCCTGGCCATACAGAGTATTTATTAGACGAATTCAATTCTAAGGACTGTTTAATGTTCATGGTATCTGATGATTTAAAAATAGGGCTGGTTACGAATCATGAGCCTATAGGAAAAGTAGCAAGTCTAATTACCAGAGAACGGATTCTTCGGAAATTAAGAATGATGAACAATTCCTTGAAAATGGATTTTGGTATTGAGAAACCAACCATTGCTATTCTTGGTTTGAATCCTCATGCTGGAGATGAAGGGGTGATAGGGAGTGAGGAAGAAACCATTATTCGACCTGCTATTCTTGAGGCTAAAAAGAAAGGGGTCTTGGCTTTTGGTCCTTTTGCTGCAGATAGTTTCTTCGGTACTTCAAATTATAAAAAATATGATGCCGTTTTGGCCATGTATCACGACCAAGGCTTGATTCCTTTTAAAGCGCTTACTTTTGGTAATGGCGTAAATTTCACTGCTGGTTTACCGATAGTGAGAACTTCTCCAGATCATGGAACTGGTTTTGATATTGTTGGTCAAAATTTAGCAGATCCTGCTTCCTTCCGAAAAGCTATCTTCCAAGCTATTGATATTCATCGAAATAGATCAGCTTATAATGCTATGCATGAGAATCCAGTTGTTAAACGAACAGATAAGTTCAAAGAGGATGATTTGAACGCTGGTGCATTAAAAGAAGAAGTACTAGAAACTAAGTAACTAACTAAGGTCTTTGAGCAATAGTTGCAACTAGCAACAAAAGGGAATATTAGTTGTACTGATATTCCCTTTTTTATTTTTTTTATCTACTATTCATACTTTTTAGAATGCAAGAACGTTTCTCTATAATTGTAAGCTCCTTTTCATAAAAAATATTATTATAAGCAATACTAGTACATTATTTAATTTTATTTATTCTCCATTGTCGTTCTACGACAAACTAAAATAATGTAACTATGTCTTACCCAAAGAAAACGTCTTTATGGACTAGCCTACTTTCCTGTAGTCTATTTTTATTAGCCCTTTCCTCTTGCCAAAAAGATTTTATAGATCCAATTACTATTGAAAAACCTATTGTAGAAGCAGGTCCTAAATCTTACTTAGGTGTAGCAGAAGAACTATGGCCTTATTTTGAACGATTCGAGATAGCTGCTGCCGAACAAAATATAGAGGTTGATTTAGTTCGATCAAAAATTACAGGGGTTATTGAAGAATTAGAAGAAGAGAATGTAGCTGGCCTCTGTACTTATTATAGCCATGCTCCAAATCATGTTACTATAGATTTAGAATTTTGGAATCGATTTAGTGACAATTTCAAAGAAATGATTGTTTTTCATGAATTAGGTCATTGTATATTAGGAAGAGATCATCGAGAAGGGCAATTGCAAGATGGCAAATGTATTAGCATCATGAGAAGTGGTTCGGAGTTTTGCCAAGATGCTTATATCCCTTCAACTAAAGCTTATTATATTAGCGAATTATTTCATCCAAACAACGTTAATTAAGCGGTCAATTGTCAAATTTAGTGCATCGGCAGATCCATTTCTTAGCTTCTAGTAAATGATAAAGTATGAGTAAAATAATTTCTATTAGAGGAAAGGTGATCTATCAAGAATTAGGAATGGGTTTTTGGGGTATTATTGGAGAAGATGGTAAAGAATGGCTGCCTATTAATTTACCAACCCATTTGCAAATAAAAAATAAGTCCATATCTATAAAAGCTAAAATCGTAGAAGACGGTGTTTCTATGTTTATGTGGGGCACAATGGTCGAAATTATTTAGATACCTTCCCTTTTTTTTATTATTTTTAGCCATGACATAATGCTCCAATTAAGAGCGTGTTTAAAATAAAATGACTTATGGCTAGAACAAAAGCAAGAATGACCGTCTTTTCCCGTTTAATGCTCTTTATGATCTTTATTGGTCCGTTGGCATATATTGCTGCCTCTTACTATAATGGCCAAGATGGTATTAAGAATATTACCAATACTATTGAAAAAGGAAAAAGCAAAGTGAGTACTATTTTATCTGGGAAGGAAGAAAATAAAATTCCAACTCCTCCTTCTGATGGTAGCAATATCTCTTCAAGAAGTACGACTAGCATCAATGGAGAAAAATCTGTTTCTTCAACCAATGACCAATCTTATCAAATTAAACGACTAACTGGACAATTGGAAGAATTAGATTTAGAGAATAGACAGTTGAGAAGAACGATTAGAGAATTAAAAGCGGAACTCGAAGCGAAATAACATTATCGGATTGATCTATAATCCTGAGTTTAAATTGTAGCATGGAATTATACCTTGATTCTGCTAACCTAGCAGAAATAGAAAAAGCTTTTCAATTAGGCTTTATTGACGGACTGACGACGACCCCTACTTTCCTGCATCGAGATGGCATCACAGATATTGATGCGACGATATTGCAATTGGCTAAAATGGTTCCTATCCTACAAGTAGAAGCCTTAGGTAAAACTGCATCAGAAATAGAAGCCGAAGCACATCGATTATTAGCTTTAGGTCTTAATAAAAATACTACCGTATTCAAAATTCCAATATCTCTAGAAGGTGCTACCGCTTGTAAACGATTGACCAATCAAGGGATGTTGGTCAATATGCATTTAGTGTATACCTTACAGCAAGCATATATTGCACTTTCGGCAGGAGCCACTTATGTATGTCCTTTAGTGGGGCGTTTACAAGATCAAGGGCAAGATGCTTTGCAACTAGTCAAACAATGTGTAGATGCGGTCAACCGTTATCAGTATCCATCTAAGATTATGTTTTCCTCTGTTAGACATCCAGAACATGTACGTAATGCTTTAAATATGGGCGTTCATGCCTGTACAATTCCTTGGAAGGTTTTGCAACACTTAGCGTCTAATCATTTTACAGATATTGGTACGAAGCAATTCTTCGAGCACACTCGGCTAATCACTTTAAAAGTTCGAGAAGTAATGCGACATCAAAATACGACCATTTCCATCAAGCAAACTATTATGGAGGCACTGGTTAGAATGACTACTTCCAAGCTTGGTGCAATCACTTTAATCAATGGAAAAGGGCAAGTGCATGGCATTTTTACAGATGGAGATTTGCGTCGCTTATTAGAAAAAGATGGCGAAGGCGTTTTGAAAAAAACATTGGATCAACTACCTTTTGGTACGCCTAAATCTATTGCTATGGAGGCTACTTTAATGGAAGCTTCTCAGGTATTTAAAATGCATAAGGTGGATACTTTGGTTGTATTGAATGGGGATCAAGCGGTGGGGATGTTGGATATTCAGGATTTATTAGAATAGAGATTCTTTAAAAAGATATAGATGAACCTTGATCATGAAATTCATCTAAATAAGTAGTTGGACAAAATTAATTAACAAAATAGAATTTTTTCTAAACACATAGGCACATAGATCACATAGCGTAGAGCCTATGTGCCTATGCGTTTAGAAAAAGTAGTTTAATTTTGTCCTAGCACTTACTTAGATCTTTTTAACTACTACTACAATTCACACCCACCCTCAAAACCAGTCGCATCAAAATTACTTTCTAAATATCCTTTATTATCTCCCTGTATTGCTTCCACGATCAATATATTATTCACACCATTTCTAATTGGGCTACAATATTCTAGTAAATAATAACTATTTGCTTCTGCTTGAACGAAAGAAGCAATGTCCTTAAAAGTGGATGACAATTGATTGACGTTACTGATATTAA
>JALZWC010000939.1 GCA_023300255.1 Saprospiraceae bacterium
CAGAGCAAGTGAATCTATCTGGCTTTAGACAGACCGCAAAGCGGACGGGCTTGCTGGGCAGGTTAAAATGGCTAATTTATTCTTACTCTTTGCCTTACATCCTCAAATAATATTAACCTCAGGGGTCAATCTTATACCAAAGCGTTTATAAACAGAATCAACAATTTGATAAGCTAATGCCTCTATTTCTTGACCTGTGGCAGCCCCATAATTTACCAAAACAAGTGCTTGTTTAGCATGTGCTCCTGTGTTTCCTACTCGTTTACCTTTCCATCCGCACTGCTCTATTAACCAACCCGCTGGCACTTTGACCTGATTGTTTGGTAAATCATAAAAAACAATAGCAGGAAATCGCTTCTGAAGCTGTTCAAATTGTTGTCTACTAATCTCTGGATTCTTAAAAAAGCTACCTGAATTTCCTAAGTCTGCTGGATCTGGTAATTTCGTAGCGCGAATGTGAATAACGGCATCGCTAATCGCTTTAATGGTAGGGCGTTTGATTTTTCTTTCTTCTAGGATCTTTTTAATAGCACCATAGTCCATATTCAATTGGTGCGCTCGGTGGGTCAGTTGTAAATAAACAGCCGTAATAAAATACTGTCCTTTTAAGGTTTTTTTAAACACACTATCTCTATATCCAAATAGGCAATCTTCTTTAGTAAATGTTCGCTTCTTGCCTGTAGCAATTTCTATGGCATCTAATTTCAGAAAAACATCTTTTAACTCTACTCCATAGGCACCGATATTCTGTATAGGCGATGCGCCAACTGTTCCCGGTATTAAGGATAGATTTTCTACACCACCATAGCCTTGTTTGATACACCATAAAATGAAGGTATGCCAGTTCTCACCTCCACCTATTTTTAAAGCGACCGTTTCTTTATTTTTTCGTATAACGCTTATGCCTCTTATTTCATTTTTCAATACTAGTCCTGCTACATCTTTTGTTAATAGCATATTACTCCCACCTCCCAATATAAAAATTGGTTGATAAGGAAGTTTCAAGGTTGCTTTTAACTGTACTTCAGAATTGATTTTAATAAGATTGGCTGCTTTAGCAGGAAGGCCAAAGGTGTTATAGGTCTGTAAGGAGAGGTTTTTTTTTATTACCATTGAGATCGATTCAAGAGGTCGAAAACTAACTAGATTTTTTTTAACCACATAGGTACATAGGTCACATAGTATAGAAATCTATGTGACCTATGTACCTATGTGGTTAAAAAATATTACACCATTTCGAATTGCAACTTAGCTAAGCTACTATATAAACCATTGTCCTGTAAAGACAGTTCATCATGGGTTCCTTTCTCCACAATTTTACCACCATCTAAAACATAGATACAATCTACCTCTCTGATCGTTGCCAATCTATGCGCAATAATAATAGATGTTCTACCTTCCATTAGTGTATTAAGGGCATCTTGAACGACTCTTTCGGATTCTGCATCCAAAGAAGATGTCGCTTCATCCAATAATAAAATAGCTGGATTTTTTAGAATGGCTCTAGCGATAGCTAGCCGCTGGCGTTGACCACCAGACAATTTCACCCCTCTTTCGCCAATCAGCGTATCTAAGCCTTCTGGGAATTTTTGAATGTATTCCCAACAATTAGCTTGTTTAGCTGCGGTAATTACTTCCTCATCTGTAGCATCTTCTTTTCCGTATAGGATATTTTCTTTAATGCTTCCTCCAAAAAGAATCACCTCTTGAGGCACTAAGGCCATATTATTTCTAAGATCTCTTATATCTATATCGTATATACTTTGCCCATCTACTTTTATATCCCCTTTTTCTATTCCATAAAACTGTAATAACAATTGAATGATTGTCGATTTACCAGCTCCACTTGGCCCTACTAACGCTATTTTTTGACCCGACTTTATCTCTAGATTAATTCCTTTTAATACCGGTAAATCTTGGCGAGTAGGATAACGAAAATGAACATCTTCAAAGGTGACATTCCCTTGTATATCCATTGCTGTTAAGTGTGGCTTCTTATTTAAATCGACTTCTCCTTTTGTATTTAGAATCTCTCTTACCCTTTCTGTTGCTCCGATTGCTCCGATAATTTCTGGGTAAAAATTTCCTAAACTAGCAATAGATGCACCAATTATAAAAGTGTAGGTAACAAAGGAAATTAACTTGCCAGCCGAGATTGTTCCATTTTGAACCATCATTGCAGCTTGAAAAATAATAAAGAACAAAGCACCAAATAATATTGTCACTATAAATACAGAAAAGGCTGCTCTACCTCGTGCATATTTCAAGGCGATCGTTACTACACTATCTATAGATTTTCCGTATCGTTTAGTTTCAAACATTTCATTAGCAAATGCTTTAACCACTTGAATAGATTGCAAAGATTCTCCTAAAATAGAATTAGATTCCGCTAATTGTTTCTGTCGCTGTTTAGATAATTTCCGAATATACCGACCAAAGAAAATAGCACAAACCATTACTACTGGAACCGTCAACAACATAATTAAGGACAAGCGTGGCGTGGTGATTGCTAAAAACATAATTCCTACAAAAAGGATAATAATCTGTCTAAAAAATTCCGCTAAGGTGATAGAAAACGTACTATATAACTTCTCTACATCAGAGGTCAATCGACTAATCAAGTCGCCCATTTTATTCTCTTCAAAAAAAGTAATCGGTAAAGAAACCATCTTTTGATACAGCGCAGATCTAATATCTGCTATCCCTTTTTCACTCACATTGGCAAATAAAATCACTCTAGTATAGGAGACAAATCCTTGCACAAATAACACCCCCACCAATACAAAACCAATCTGTGTTAAAGAAATACCATATTCCGATTTTCCTTGTGCCGTATCTACCATTAGACCTATCAAATATGGAAATAACATAAAGACCATACTTGAAAGAAACAATAGGAACATCCCAATTATAAAAGACCATTTATAGGGTCGAATGAATTCGAATATTTGTAAAGCTTCTCTAAAATTCTCCTTGGTCACTTTCACCTTTGGAGCTTCATCTAAATCTATTTTGCTATGTATTCTTGCCATTTGTCTTTACTTCCTTAATATTCTTTTAACTAAATCCTCAAATCCACAACAAAAATACTGCTTATTTAGGATAGCAACCCTAAGTAAAGGAAATACATTGTCCTTTGATCGTAAAAAATAGAGGTGTTTTTTAACAGATCGCATAAAAAGAGCAATGCACCGTTAATAATATGGACACTTCCATGTCTAATCATTTCAAAACACCTTCATTTTACAATTTTTTAGGCCATGTCCAGATATCTGCTTTTCTTTTGCTTATTCTATAGTACCCATCCAATTCTAGCTCAAAAAAAAGACTTTGTTATTGGTTTGCAATCTGGTAATAATTATAGCAGGACTGTTATTACAAAGGAATTTACTGCTAGTCCTTTAAAAGGCGATTATTTTATAGGGAGTTCTTTTGGCGTAGTTGCTCGTAGCAAGTTGACCACCTATAAATGGGAGTGGGGTGGTTTTTCTAATAGATTTATTGTTTTTGCAGAATATGGTCTTGGGGCTACCTTTGGAGGATATAACTATTCTTACAAAGACGAAATAACTTTTCAAGCACAATACAATGTACAACTACCACTTCTATTCGTCATGCGCCCTACCAAACAAAAGTATTGGTATAAAAACTTTAAGGGAAAAAGAATTTATCCTATTGTAAAGGCTGGATTGACGCTCTACAAAACATTCAACCAACAACTTGAAAAAAAATATTTGTTTGGAGAGGATGAAGTATTAGAACAACTCGAAGCAGCTAAGTCGATTAATATAAGTTTTACAAATGCCTTGGGGTTTCAAAGAGAATATAAAAATGGTAGAATTATGTACATAGGTATTAGCACCCAAAGTTTCCTCTTTCAACAAGTAGAAGGAACAGTCGAAGTAAGAAGTAAACAACTCAATGAGATAGCTCAAATTAGAAAAGGTATTATTCTTTGGTCCTTGGATCTGCAATACTTTTTTGGTAAACGAGTTCGCAATCCTAAACATGGAAAACTACCTAAAATAATTTATAATCCTAGATTTTAATTAAGTGGCGTTGCGATCCGATCACTGGAAGTGATCGGACCGCTTGTTTTTATTGAGAATATTTCATTAGTCACACCAAGTCGTCCGATCACTTTGGAGTGGTCGGATGACAGATCTCGTGGATAGTGCGTTGCGATCCAACCACTGGAACAGGCTGACCGCTAATAGCTTTGAATCATACGTAGCCGCCAAATTTATTTGGCAGGCTCTATATAATTCTTTGATTATCAGCATTTTAAACCTACCAAATAAATTTGGTGGTTACGAAAAACGCATTAACGGTCAGCCTGTGGAAGTGATCGGACCGCTTGTTTTTGTTGAGAGAATATTTCGTTAGTCACACCAAGTCGTCCGATCACTTTGGAGTGGTCGGATGACAGATCTCGGCCAATTGGAAGAAACTTGCCTCAACTTTATTTTTCATTCATTAGAATTGGAATACATCAGACAATTAACAAAGATATTTTGTCAGACTTAGTATTTTGATTAGTTTTAGCTATGAATCTTAAGTACATCAAACTTTTATTATTGCTTCTTGGAATAAGTGCTAGCCACAGCCCTTTATTTGCGACGCATATCATTGGTGGAGAAATTTTATATGAATGCTTGGGTAATGAAATGTACGAAATTACGATGAAAAATATAGCTCTATACCTCCTGATTACATCCCCTGAATAGCCTCCAAAGTCTCTCCACTAATCGTTACCACAGAAGACCTCGGCAAACTATTTCCACCATCAGGCCAATGGCTAGTAAGCTCCTCTAAATTTTTAGAATACTCTCCAGGATGTTGTACACTTAAAAATAAAGTTTTTCCATCGGGTGAAAAGAAAGGCCCTGTCATTTCTGCATCACTTGGAGCACTGGCAATCTGCATCACCTGCCCTGCTTTAGGACCAGATCTAGGAACTAGAAAAAGGCCATTATTTTTAAATTCTTTATAAGGTTCTTTATGCATGAGGCTTCCTGACATATCAGAGGTAAACCATAGGTTACCAGCCGTGTCAAAGGCCATATTATCAGGACAGGCGAATCCAGTTTCTACGCCACCTGCCAAGTATTTATCAGGTTTAAATGTCAGGGAGGTATGATCGTTGTCTGTTTCTACTATTTTTAAAATAGATCCATAGTAATTTTTGGTCCCCGTATTATTCGTAAGGGAGACTAATACATGTCCAGTGATAGGATCAATTTCAATATCTTCTGGTCGATCTAAACCCGTGCCACCTACTAACTTAGCAGCCTCTCTCAAACGAATTAATACTTCTGTTTGGTCTTTAAATTTTTTCTGTAATATAGGACTTTCTTCATAATCCAATGACGCCCAAAGTCCTAAGCGAACATTTGCTACATATAATTTTCCTTCCGATAAAGAACCTGGCTTGGAGCTAATAAATTTATATAAACACTCATTAACAGAATCATCTCCAGAATAGACCACTACTCTCCCATCAGGTAGTTCTTTTACCGTAGCGCATTCATGTGCGCATCTACCTAAGGCTACCTGTTTTTTTGCGGCGCCTGTATGTGGATCAACTTCTACGACCCACCCATAATGTTCTGGTGGATTATCAAAGTGCTTATGCCAACCAAGAAAAGCTCTTTTTTCTATTAAGCTACCATCTTTAAAATTACGCTCTCCATAGAACATGTCGTAATTCTCTTCGCAAGTTAGAATCGTCCCCCATGGCGTAATGCCTCCTGAGCAATTAGCCAATGTCCCCATTGCTACTTTTTTATCTGCAATGGGATGCGGCCAGTTGAATGGTATTTCTGTTTGTCCAGTAATCCTCTTATTGATCGGATCATTTTTTTGGACCTTCCATTTTCCTTTTGCCGTTTTTTTAATCCGTAGAATACTGCCTCCTACATTATACTGTTCTTGCTGTACTTGCTCTTTTGTTTTTTCATCTCCACCAACATAGTTAGATACAAACATTGGATCTACATATTCGTGATTGACCCAGAGTATCCCATCATCTGGTTTTGCAGGGTCAAAAGGTAAAAATGCAGTATAATCATTATTAAAACCAAAGGTATCTTTCTTACTAATAGGGTCCTCCCACTTTATTAAAACATCATAGGAAAGACCTTTTGCTAGTTTTAGTTCATCTTCATCCGAAGGGGCAATACCTTGAAAACTATCAAAAAAAGAATTGTTTGCAGCAAGTATAGATGGAGAGAGGGCGGTCATGGCTATTCCTTTGCCAAGAAAGTCTAAAAAGGTTCTACGATCCATGGATTAAGTTAAGAAGAAATGAAAAATGCTCATTTCTGTTTTATTATAAAAAACATAACTGTTCAGGCTTAGGGCTTGCGTAAAAATAAACACTCCATTTGATGCTGTCTTTTTGTCTTCATACTTCGTTGTTAAAACAGTCATTTAACCAGTTAAACTCCCATTTT
>JALZWC010000940.1 GCA_023300255.1 Saprospiraceae bacterium
AACAGTTACAAAAGATAGTCAATTATTAATTTCCAAATACTTGTACTGAAGGTACTTCACAATTCAAATGAAAGCCTGCATCAATTGTAAAATTATCGCCAAAAAAAGGATCGAACGCAAAATCATCTGTTCTTCCGATTACAGAAACATCACTGTCTCCTCCATCTGAAAAATTATCTTTTAGCGTGCTTACAAAATCTGTATATGCAGTTGTATTTGATATATCAAAAATTAAAAAATAATCGCCAATAGGAATATCTCTAAAGTAATATTCTCCATCAGCATCTGTAATTTGGGTAGCAACTAAACTATTCGTATTCGCATCAAATAATGAAACGTTTACACTTGGCATTGGTGCTTCCCCTATTTCTTGTATACCATTTTGATTGGTATCATTCCAAACATAATTACCAATATCTGCTACATAATCAGAAAAGATAGTTGCCTTTGCCTCTTCATCTTCGCTTTGGTCTCCATCGTCATTATCTGGTGTACTATCTAGGTCTGGTTGATCGACTGCAATAACTTCTGTTGTGTTATCTATAAAGCGACCACTTTCTACTAGCTCCATTTCAATCGTTAATGTTTCAATTGCCCCTATTGCTAGGGAAGGAATATCCCAATTACTAGATAGACTGTTATAGAAACTATTTGTCGCCGTATGGTTATTATAAGATAGTCCTTGTGGGATCATTTCTTCTACTCGAATATTGGTTGCATCTGCTGGGCCATCATTTTGTAGGACGATGGTATAGGTAATAATATCCCCTAACATAGCGGTTGTCGGACTAGCTGTTTTGGACAAACTTAAATCTGCTGTGCAGCGGTCTATTTGTAAGTCATATCCGCAGCTTCCATCTGGATATAAAGAATAGGTATGTCTACCAAAATAATTATCTTCTACAAAAGCATCTGGTTGAAAAGAAGCTGCCGTCGCAGTTGGGATAGCTACTCCATCAATATACCATTGATAGCTATCTGCATTAGGCGCCGTTAATAGAGGCACTTCAAAATCACATACTATAATAGTGGGAACGGTGGTACAAGTTTCTCCATAGTCATCTTCATTTGGGTTGCCATTGTTCGGACTCGAATCACTATCTGTATTATCCATTGCGCTTACTTCCGCCACATTATTTATCAATCCTACTTCTAAAACAGTCGCTATAATATCTATGGTAAAAGTATCTCCAACTAATACGACTCCTATATCCCAGATACCTGAACTTGGATCATATAATTCAGCAGTAGGCGTATGGCTATTATATTGTAGGCTACTCGGCAATTGATCTGTTACTTGGACACCTGATGCTGGTAATGGACCTTGGTTAACTAATACTAAGGTATAGGTTAATACCTCCCCTACATTAGCAGTCGTTAAATCCACTGTTTTATCTAGTTCTACATCTGTACAATTGAATCCCAAATCTACCGTTTCTTCATATTGCTCTAAACATCCTTCCGTATTGGTATATCTCAAAGTGTAAGTAGTAGAAGGAGTCGTCAATATATTAATGGTAGGTCTTGGAATAGTTGGATCTGACAAATCAATGATTGGTGTCCATTGATAATCTGTATTGCCTAAAGGCCCATTTAAAGTAACGGAGCTACCTGGACAAATAGCCGAATTGACACTGACCGTTGTAATA
Organism: Saprospiraceae bacterium; assembly: GCA_023300255.1. Lineage (GTDB taxonomy): Bacteria > Bacteroidota > Bacteroidia > Chitinophagales > Saprospiraceae > JAFMDF01. Next base: position 1,650 of record JALZWC010000940.1, read on the forward strand.
GTTGGTAGCACTACTATCTGAACGGTATCGGTACTATTACATCCACCTACGCTAGTCACTAAAGCATAGTCTAGTGTATCAGGTATCGTATTGGTATTATTATAAATAAATTGAGGATTCGGAAGCATTCGGTCAGATAATGCACTGATAGGTGCTCCGTTTAATCCTGACCAGAAATAACTAAATCCTGCCTCATCTTCGCCGCAACCTAATCCGATTGGTGTACTGTTACAGATGACCATATCTACCCCTGCATTTTTTCTACTAAGCTGATCTAGTGGAATTTCCTCTATGCAAGTACAACCATTAAACGATGCTAACAAAGGACATCCTTGTGCTGGATCAATCGTCAACGATTCACTCAACACAATACTTCCTCCAACTGGTATCGTCAAATTGGTAGTTAAGGTACCGATCATTACATCTCCTGTAGTATTAGTCCCACTATTATCCGCATCGAAGAATAAATCAATATCTGTTGGTTCTGTAATCGGATAGATTCCATTGTTTTGGATCGTAAGAGATAGCATTAATTCGGTTCCGCCACAGGCAGCACTTAAATCATAATCTATAATATCGTATTCATATTTACTAAAAACTACAGGCTCTTCCGTAGACCCAGTTAACACACTTAAATCACAAGCTACCCCATCACAAATAACCGTATTAGGAATGTAGGTACGAGCAAGAATAGGCTGCTCTAAATATCTACAAGTAATCAAATCTGAATTGGTCGTAACATCCAATACAAAATCTATTGATGTGAATGCTGGAATATTTGGACGCACCCCAAATTTGACTTCTTGAATGCCATTCACTACATTAATTGTCGGTGTGGTAGAATAGACAAATAAAGGGTTAGAAAAAAATACAGAACCAGGATCATAAGTAACACCAGTAGGCAATACAATCATTATGGAATCTAAACCATCTGTTACATT
>JALZWC010000941.1 GCA_023300255.1 Saprospiraceae bacterium
TAGACTTGTCCTTTTTTAAAAATATTCATTGTCAATAGAATACATATATGGATATTTTTATTAAAAATACATAAATTACTGAAAACCAAACGACACATTAAGTGTAAATTATATATGGAGGAATTTCTGTTTTTTGGCAGACTTTTTGGCACAGTTAACCTTAGTCTTATTTCTAATGATTCTTAAATTTCTGCCATGTTTCAAGATATTCACAGACTTTCAGATAGACAATATAAAGCTACGATTGGTGTCAGTAAAAAAGATTTTCAGCAATTAGTAGTTGTGTTTAGCGAATGTGAACAAAAGATTAAAAATCAACGCTACGAAGAATATGAAGATTTTTATGATAGAAAACCTTCTACAGGAGGGTGTCCTATCTTCAAAACACCTTCAGAAAGGCTTTTTTTAGTTCTTTTTTATTTAAAAACCTATCCCAGTTTTGATGTCTTAGGTTTCACCTTTGGGTGTGGTCGTAATGCCGCACACGAAAATGTCTATAAATGTCTGCCTATTTTAGAATCTACTTTAGCAGATTTAGATGTTTTACCTAAACGCCAATTCGATTCCGTAGAGGAATTCATAGAATTTACTAAAACATATAAAGATATTCTTGCAGATGCTACGGAAAGAACCCATCATAGAAAAAAAGAGCAAGAAGAACAAAAAAAGTATTACAATGGTAAAAAAAAAGCACACACCATTAAAAATACGGTAATAAGCACCACTTCCCAAATTATATTATTTTTAGGCTATACCGTTCTTGGTGCTACCCATGATTTTAGTCTATTCAAAAAAGAGTTTACTCCCCATCTTGACTGGTTTAGTGAACTTAGGGTATGGATAGATTTAGGGTATTTAGGCTTTGCCAAAAATTATGAAGTAAAAAACCTTCAAATACCCATCAAAAAGCCATACAAAACGAACAAAAATCCTGACCCTCAACTGACACCAGAGCAAAAGACATATAATAAAGAGGTCAGTAAAACTAGGGTCAAAGTTGAAAATGCAATCGGAGGAATCAAGCGATACGGCATTCTTGTCCAAAAATTCAGAAACAAAAGTGAACAACTAAGAGACAAAGCCATCTTTTTAGCTGCTGGAATTTGGAATTTTTCTAAAGGATTTTCCTTTTCTTAATAGAGGACAAGTCTAATATTTAAATCATGGTAGTTTTTAAAATTACCTTCATTTAGGATGAAATATTCAATCTAGTATAGGGTTAATTTTAGCCCTTGATTGGCATGTGTTCTATGTACCTATATGGTTAAATAAAATACTAGTTAGTTTTTTTATTTTTGTCCGACTACTTACATGCCTAAAGTCAAGGGAATATTGATATTTAAGGTAGGAAAAAGGAGATTTAGTATTGGAGACGCACTGTTTTTTAGAATGGTGACCAATTTTTGGAAAATAATAGAACACTATCACATTTCCTTTTTTAGTTGCGTACCGACTATTGTTTGTAATTAATTGTGATGGTTTGATTTGTAGGACCTTATATAGAATCACTTAAGCTATATTCCCCAAAATCTTAGGAGGAGTTATTCTAGCATATTCATAAGCTTCGTCCCACCATTCGGCCATCAACTCAGGTTCAAAAACGAAAGCATTCTCTGTTAGTACTCTTGGTGCATGAAACATTCTTACTGCTACATTATGTTTGTTGGCAGCCAATTCACTGATGGCAATATCGTCACTCCCTATTTTGTAGAGCATAAATTCAAAAGCCCGTAATAAAACATCAAAAGGGTCCGTGGCCCTCATATTATTGATGTTCAATTGCTCTGGACGTAGAAAAATAGCATCTACTTCTTTCGCTCCCAAATCAATAGCAGGGTGAATAGGTAAGTAATCGCCATAACCACCATCTGCATACTCATGACCATCTTTAATGACCAAAGACATAAAAGGGACAAAATTAGCGGAGATCCACATCCAATCACAAAAATCATCATAACTACAATCGTGAATGGATTTATATTCCGTCGCATGAGAGGTGAGGTTACAAACGGTAACAATGAGGTCTTTTTTAGTATTTCTTACCTTATTATAATGCTTTTTTAAAAAAGTCCGATCAATTAGTTTTCTTAGATTGCTACTATCCCCAAAGGTCTTCTGCTTTTTGAAGAACATCTTTAAGCTATTAAAATGGTTCACTTTAGTCGTGAAAATCTTTCCTCGTTTCTTTATAATAAATGGATTACGCTTAAATACATCCTTCTGAGTAACGGTTGTGAAACATTCTTTGACCAGTTCGACCTCGCCAGCAGCTAATAATGGAACTAATAAACTTCCCGCAGAGGTGCCCACGAATATGTCGTAGTCTCTTTTTTCTCCTCGCATTAGGTAGTCTGCTATGCCTCCTCCAAATGCTCCTTTAGAACCGCCTCCAGAAATCACCAGTGCCTTCATATATTGTTATCTGCTTTTTTAAGTGAATCTATACTTAGTTTACTCGTTATTTAGACGCTTTTTCTTTATGTAAGTCTCCAAATTTTAATTGTAAATCTACTAAACTCTAGGGATTAGAGTACAAAGGAATGACAATTTAATAAAATGGACGACAATGCATCCTTATTTATTCTATTAAAAGGTGGTAAAATTTGATAAGTTTATCCAATTGATTGACACTAACATATTACTAAAGTTCAAGCGCAAGTATTAAGTTCAAGTTCAAAACGTAACGCTGGCCTGCGTCTGGGTCAACATCATGGGTTGAACTTGAGTTTGATACTTGGACTTGAACTTAAAAAGTGTCAACTACTTTTGTGGTTTGGATAAACTTGTCAAAATTAATAAGCGTTATATTTCTTCGGAATATGGTCATGAACGCAGAGTCGCAGATATTTTTTCATAGAAAAAATAAAACTCTGCATCTCTGCGTCTCTGCGTTCAATACAATGAAATTGGCTTCAGCCAATAGTATTTATTCCAAAACAATCGTGCGGTAAAATTTGACTACTGATTGTCAACGTTTTATAAGCATTCAAAACCTGCCCGTTCGTGGCGTCAGGCAGGCGGGTTCAAAATTTTTCACTTGCCTGCGTTCCTTGGAAGGCAGATTCAGAATTAAGTCTAATCAATAACTTTTTTTTAAAACAATTGTTTCTTGTAATATTGCCAGTAGTTTATCAAATCTAATTGAGAAATACTCCATTTAATTAAATACTATGATCATTTTACTTTCCCCAGCAAAAACATTAGACCCCACACCAAGTACCGTAAAGAAATTTACCAACCCAAGACTATTAGAGAAAAGCGAAGAACTAGTAAAAACGCTAAAAAAGAAATCGGTTGGGGATATTCAGCAATTAATGAGCGTCAGCGAAAAAATAGCCCAGCTAAATGTAGAACGTTATGCTGCTTTTGCGACACCCTTTACGCTAGAAAATGCGAAACAAGCAGCGTTATTATTTAAAGGAGACGTATACCAAGCATTCAAAGCAGAGACCTTTGATGCAAAAGACAGGACGTTTGCGCAGAAATACGTACGCATTTTGTCTGGACTCTACGGAATCTTGCGTCCATTAGACCTAATGCAAGCCTATCGCCTAGAAATGGGTACGAAATTACAAAATGGAACGCATAAGAACTTATATGAATTTTGGGATCACTCCATCACCCAATTAGTGAATGCAGATATTGCCCAATCAAAAAGTAAAGTGGTGCTCAATTTAGCTTCCAAAGAATACTTTAAATCTATAAAGACAAAGGAATTAAAAGCGCCCTTAGTCAATGTCCACTTTAAAGAACTAAGAGGGGAGAAGTATAAAATCATTGCTTTCAATGCTAAAAAAGCCAGAGGGGCGATGGCGCATCAAATTGTGAAGTTTCGAATTACGGAGGTGGAGCAGTTGAAGGATTTGGATGTGAATGGATATTTGTATCAGGGGGAGATGTCGGAGGAGGGGGAGTTGGTGTTTGTGAAGTAGGTTAGGAATGTGTATGGAATAAATTCGTAATTTAGGGTAGCTTATTTTGTTCTTAGTTTTTGCTTT
>JALZWC010000942.1 GCA_023300255.1 Saprospiraceae bacterium
GTTCAAAAGTTCCATAGTTATTCTACGGAACGAGTGGAACCTGTTTGTAGTCATTTTGGTTTATGTGGTGGTTGCAAATTACAGCACATCCAATACGCCAAACAATTAGAATTTAAACAGTTAGAAGTAGAAAATGCCCTGAAGCGGATTGGTAAAGTCGAGGTAGGAGAAATCTTACCGATCATTGGTGCCGAGAACCAAACCTATTACCGAAATAAACTAGAATTCTCTTTCTCTGCAAAACGCTGGTTGACGAATGAAGAAATCAATACGGATATTTCTAATAGAGTAGATGTACTAGGTTTTCATCCACTAGGCTCCTATGATAAGGTTATTGACTTAAAGCATTGCTACTTGCAATATGAACCATCGAATGAAATTCGAAATACCGTCCGAGAGATTGCAAAAGAGCACGAGCTAAGTTTCTATGATGCTTATGCACAGGTAGGATTTATGCGACAGTTGATGGTCCGAATTACCTCCTTAGGAGAAATTATGTTGATCGTTAGTGTATTGAAAAATGACACCGAAAAACTATTTCCTTTACTGGATGAAATTATCAAAAGATTGCCTGCTGTTACTTCCTTGTTCTATTGTATTAACGATAAGAAAAATGATTACATGTACGACTTAGACATGGTACATTATCATGGTACAAAGGAAGTCGAAGATGTCTTAGGAGCAATTCGTTTTAAAATAGGACCGAAATCTTTCTTCCAAACAAATACAGAACAAGCCGTCGCCTTATACGAAACGATTGTAGATTTCGCAGATTTTAAAGGTACAGAAAACGTGTATGATTTATATACAGGTATTGGAAGTATCGCTTTATATATAGCCAAGCATTGCCAACAAGTAGTAGGCATCGAAGAAATTGCTGCTGCCATAGAAGATGCTAAAAAGAATGCGGCATTAAATGATATTGAAAATACCATTTTCTACGCAGGAGATGTCAAAAATATTCTAACAGATGCCTTCGCTATAGAACACGGAAAACCAGACATTTTAATTACAGATCCTCCAAGAGCAGGGATGCATCCAAAAGTGGTGCAAATGCTATTAACATTAGAAGTGCCAACGCTAATCTATGTAAGTTGTAAACCTTCTACACAAGCCAGAGATTTAGAAATTTTAGGAGAAAAATATGAGGTTGTAAAAACAAGAGCAGTAGATATGTTCCCCCACACTCCACATATCGAAAACGTAGCACTCCTAAAACTAAGAACGTAATACCAGCCCCAAAGTGGGCGACACCTTGTAGCCCATGACGCAGTCGTGGGAGACAACACCCAGTAACGCATAAACAAAGTCATGGGAAGCAGCTCCAACGGAGCGACATCCTGTAGCCCATGACGCAGTCATGGGAAAAATATATCATGAAATTCGGAAAACTACCAGACATCACCCAAGTAGACTTCAGCCTACCTCCTGATCCAGAAGGTACAACCGCTATCTTATCAAAGCTTCCCCAAGCAAAAGCGCCCAAACTATATGTAGGTTGTACAGGCTGGGGGATGAAGGAATGGGTGGGAAAAGTATATCCAGAAAAAGCCAAAGCCAAAGACTACCTAAGACATTATACCAAACAATTTAACACCATAGAACTCAATACGACCCATTACAGAATTCCTTCTATAGAAACGATTGCCAAGTGGAAACAGGCAGCCTTACCAGACTTTCATTTCTGTCCAAAAATACCACAGACTATCAGCCATAGTCGAGACCTAGGGCTATCAAAAGGCGGTATACAAGCCTTTTGTGAGGTCATCCAAAGCTTAGAAATGCATTTAGGTTGTTGTTTTATGCAATTACCTCCCTACTTTGGCGTAGATCGGATAATGATATTGGAAAAATTTTTAGACTTTTTTCCAAACCATATACCTTTATCCATAGAAGTGAGGCATGAAAGTTGGTTCTTAAATCAAGAGAATTTATCTAGATTGGCTAGTTTATTAGAACGAAAACAAGTAGCTTTCGTCATCACAGATGTAGCGGGTAGGAGAGATGTCTTGCATCAGCGACTCACAAACGAGATAGCTGTTGTACGTTTTGTTGGAAATGACTTAGTACCAAGTGATTTTTCGAGAATTAACGAATGGGTACTACGTTTAAAAAAATGGACGGAGGAAGGTTTGCAAGCAGCTTATTTTTTCACACATGAACCCGACAATCTCCAAGCACCTGAATTGGCGCAATATCTAGTAGAGCAAGTCCAAAAGATAATACCAACTATTCAAACTCGTGGCCCTCAATGGCATGAAAAAGGAGGCGGACAAATGAGTTTGTTTTAAAAAATAGAATAGAGAGCAGAGAATAGAGAGCAGAGACAGATTTCGTTTACAAACAACGAAATTTGGTCATTTTCTAAACGGAATACATCTCTACTCTCGCTTCTCTATTCTAAAACGGGTAAGGTTTTAAACAAGAAACGAAAAACTAAACGATGCAAAAAGAAGCACCATTTATACATAGAGATATTAGCTGGTTGTCCTTTAATTACAGAGTGTTACAAGAAGCAAAAGATCCATCTGTTCCTTTATTTGAGCGGATCAAATTCTTAGCTATTTATTCAAGTAACTTAGGAGAATATTTTGCAGTACGGGTAGCTCAGCACATTAATTTATTGAAAATTAATAAAAAGACTAAGAAGAAACTAGATTACGACCCGAAGCAAGTACTAAGAGAAATTCGAGATGTACTTAATTATCAATTAGAAGAATTCAGTGATATTTTTGAAAACCAAATTGTCAGGGAATTAAAAAAATATGATATACGGCTTTTAAGAAGATTACAACTTAACCAAGAGCAAGAAGAATTTGTGGAAGATTATTTTAAAGATAATTTGATGCCCTTCGTGCAGCCTGTGTTAATGATCAAGCATAAGATTCGACCATTTTTGAGTAATGCGGCATTGTATCTAATGATAGAAATGCGAGACAAAGAAAATGATAAAAAAAATGACAAGAAACAGAATGCGATCGTAAAAATTCCTTCCGACCATTTACCTCGATTTATTACATTACCTAGTTCCAAAGCAAAAAGGAAAGATATCATTATGCTAGATGATATCATTCGGCACAATGTAAAATATCTATTTCCAGGCTATGAAATTTTAGATACCTATTCCATCAAATTAACCAGAGATGCTGCGCTATATATAGACGATGAATTCTCAGGGAATTTATTAGCAAAAATCAAACATAGTTTAACAAAAAGAGATGTAGGACCTCCATCCAGATTAGTGATTGATAGAGAAATGCCTAACAAGCAGTTAGATTTTCTAATGGACAATTTTGGCTTAGAAAAGTATGGTGTTTTCCCAGAAGGACGGTATCATAATAATTTTGATTTCTTTCAATTTCCAGACTTTGGACTAACACAATTAAAAAATATCTCTTTTCCTCCTTTACCATACAAGCCATTAGAAAAGACAGAAGATTATTTCAAATCCTTACGAGAGCGAGATCACTTGGTCCACTTTCCGTACCAGTCTTATGAATCTGTTGTTCGGTTTTTTGAAGAGGCGGCGAATGATCCAGATGTAACGCATATCAAAATTATTCAATATCGAGTAGCCAAGAAATCTAGAATCATGTCCGCCTTAGCGAAGGCTGTTAAAAATGGTAAACAAGTTTCTGCTTTTATAGAGGTGAAAGCGAGATTTGATGAAGAAGCCAATTTAAAATGGGGGGAATTTTTAGAAAAAGCAGGCGTGGAAGTACACTACAGTTTTCCTGGATTAAAAGTACATTCTAAAGCGGCTTTAGTAAGACGGACGGAAAAAAGAGGCGCAAAGCTATACACCTATATGAGTACCGGTAACTTCCATGAAGACACCGCAAAGATATATAGTGATTTTGGTCTATTTACAGCAGATAGAAGAATCACTAATGAAATAGCGAGAGTATTTTCTTATCTGGAAACCGTAAAGCGTCCCAATAGCAATTTTAAACATCTTCTAGTTGGTCAATTCAATCTACGCCATAGTTTATTAACATTGATTGACCAAGAAATTGAAAATAAATCGATGGATAGGCCTGCCAAAATACTGCTCAAAATGAACAGTTTACAGGATCCTATGATGATTAAAAAATTATATGAAGCGAGTCAGGCAGGGGTGAGTATCAAGTTAATCATTCGAGGTATTTGCTGCCTAGTACCTGGCGTCAAAGGTTGGAGCGAGAATATTAAGGTGATCAGTATTGTAGATCGCTTCTTAGAGCATGCTCGGGTCTTTATTTTTCACAACAATGGTGAAGAGAAGATCTATCTTTCTTCTGCTGATTGGATGACTAGAAATCTAAGTTATAGAGTAGAAACGGTCTTCCCTATCTATGATGAGTCGATCCGCAAAGAACTCGTAGAAATCATGAATATGCAGCTTTCTGATAATGTTAAGGCTAGAATTATAGATAAGCATGATCAAAATAAATACCAAAAGGGTCGGGAGGAGCTGCCTATTCGCTCTCAATCGGAGTTGTATTACTATTATAAGCGTCGTATGGATTAGGATTTTTGGGATTTTAGGATTTTCTGTACTGGATGGCTGTTTATACTAGGTAAGGGCATACTAAAAGCTTAATCATTGCCAATATAACAATATGATTTCATAATTAATCCAAACTATATATAAATAACTTCCCTCAATCTTTAGACTAATAAAAAAAAACTGTAATTTTGCGGTCTGTTCAAATAAAATTTAAAAACACTTGGGTTAAATGAAACTAAAAAAGTGATTTTATAGTTTGAATAATAGCTTGGATATTTATTAGAAACTATTCTTTTAAATTTCAAACAGGTCCTGTAGCTCAGTTGGTTAGTAGCACCTGACTCATAATCAGGGGGTCCAAGGTTCGAGCCCTTGCGGGACCACAAACAAAAAAGATAACGTCTTGTAAACTAGTGTTTTACAAGGCGTTTTTTTGTTTCCAACACCAACTTCGAGACCTCCTAGTCCGTTAGATGTTTTGTAAACATTAGTCTAAAAACTATTAAAAGCGAAAATAACAACAGGTGGAGATGTTAAAAAGCGAGTTGCTAATGCCAGTAATGATCCAACCTTTCTAATGGCTGATGTGGAAATTATTGCCACATACAAACTCGCTAACATTAACAGAACAAAACTTGAAGCAATTATTCATAAATTTTTTAGTGCAACAAAGTTGGATGTCGAAATTATTGATCGGTTTGGGAAGCCTGTAAAAGCAAGAGAATGGTTTTTGGTGCCACTCTTCATAATTGATGAAGTGGTAAATAAAATTAAGGATGGCACTATTAGTGATTATTATTATGATCCCGCTTCAGCTGAACTAAAGAGATAAGTATCTACGAATGATATTGCATATACGAACCTTTTGATACTTCAAGTTGAGATAGTGTTAATTGAATTAAAAGCCTTACAAAGTTAAATCTTGTAAGGCTTTTTTAATAATACTTGAAAATCAATCGTTTAGATGAAAAATATATATAAGGTATTTTTTA
>JALZWC010000943.1 GCA_023300255.1 Saprospiraceae bacterium
AAGGAGTAATACTATGTGAACTATGTATCTATGTGGTAAATTCGTCAACATTATATGTGTTTTCCCCCAATTCTTTACACACTCACCTAATATCAAGCTAGACACAACACTTACAATACACACGTATCCATACCAAAGGAAGAGTCATATTTTTATTTTTCGTAATTTTTTTACTTTGGATCGACTACTTAATTCAGAATGAAAGAAACTGCACAAATGCGAGTTGTTGTTTTGTAGATGGCTTGATATAAGTTTGAAGTTACAAACTTAAACCATCGAGTCAAGTTATTGTTTTACCGTTATTAAACGCCTCTTTTATACCCAAGCCTAGTATATTGTCTCGCCCTAAACTTATTTAAAAAATATCTATTATATACTTAGTATATATGCATCTTTTTTTCACATAGGCAGATAGGTCACAGAGTAAAATGACTATGTGATCTAGGTGCCTATGTTTTTAATTAAAATAGACTAATTTTGTCCTACTGCTTCAGATATAAAATAACCACATAATTTGAAAGAACTATTCGTTCTAAATAAATATTTTTTCCAATATAAATGGCACCTATTATTAGGAATCATCTTTGTATCTCTATCCAATTACTTTAGAGTTTTACAGCCGCAGATGATTCGAGAAGCCCTAGATTTGGTAATGGAGAATATCGAACTCTATCAACAATTCGATGGTTTTGAATCTCAAGCAGAATTCTATCATATTATAGGGAAAACACTTTTACTTTTTGGCGTATTGGTATTACTACTGGCATTGGTTATGGGTATGTTTATGTTTTTGATGCGGCAGACATTAATCGTGATGTCTCGTTTGATTGAGTACGATATGCGTAAAGAGTTATTTGCCCACTATGAAGAATTAGATCTTGCTTTTTATAAAAAAAATAATACTGGAGATTTAATGTCCCGTATTACAGAAGATGTATCTAAAGTACGAATGTATTTAGGTCCAGCCTTGTTATATGGTATCAATTTAGTCTCCTTATTTTCAATGGTTATTTATGCCATGTTTCAAGTAAGTGTGGAGTTGAGTCTTTATGTTTTGTTACCCCTACCTATTTTATCTTTATCAATCTATTATGTATCTAGTATTATCAATAAAAGAAGTACGGTCATTCAAGAACAATTGGCTACATTAAATAGTACCTCACAAGAGGTGTATTCAGGTATTCGGGTAGTAAAAACTTATGTACAGGAACAACCGATGTTAGATTTTTTTTCTGGGCAAAGTGAGGTCTATAAACACAAGTCAATGGATTTAGTACAAGTCAATGCCTTGTTCCATCCTTTGATGATGCTATTGATTGGCGTGAGTACCATACTAACAGTCTATGTTGGCGGCCTTCAAGTAGTGAAAGGTAATATTACACCTGGTAATATTGCGGAATTTGTCATTTATGTCAATATGTTGACTTGGCCTGTAACCGCTATTGGTTGGATTGCGTCTATTATACAGCAGGCTGCTGCTTCTCAAAAGAGACTTAATGAATTTCTAAAAACACCAACCAGCATTCAATCTACTTCTACAGAACAATTACCTATTAAAGGTACCATAGATTTTAATAATGTAAGTTTTGTTTATCCAGATACGGGTATCAAAGCATTAGACAATATTGATTTACATTTAAAACCAGGGGCTAAATTAGCGATTGTAGGAAAGACAGGTTCTGGTAAAACGACAATGGCCGATTTGTTAGTAAGAATGTACGACACTACGGATGGCGCTATATTGATAGATGGCAAGCCTATTCAGCAATTAGACGTCCATAATTTGCGACAGCAAATAGGTTATGTAACACAAGACATCTTTTTATTTTCTGATACCATCACCAATAATATTTCTTTCGGTGCAAAAGACGTTTCCCAAGAAGAGGTGGAGCAATTTGCAAAATACGCTGCTGTTTACGACGATATCAAAGGACTAACCTATGGTTTTGAAACGATGGTCGGAGAGCGAGGGGTTACCTTATCAGGTGGACAAAAACAGCGAGTTTCCATAGCTAGAGCGTTAATTAAAAAACCGAATATAATTATTCTAGACGATTGCTTATCTGCAGTAGATACGAATACGGAAGCCCAAATTCTTGGCTATTTTAACGAATCTCTCCAAGATAAAACGACGATCATTATTACGCATCGAATTTATTCTAGAATAAAATTTGATAAGATAATTGTGTTGGATGATGGACAGATTGTAGAGGAGGGAACGCATGAGGAGCTCTTGAAAAATGAAGGGTTTTATTATGATTTGTATGAGAAGCAGCGAGTGGAGGGCGAGGAGGAGAAAGTATAACAAAGTTCAAGTTCAAGTGTCAAACTCAAGATCAAAACATACAAAACATTGACACTCAAATTTGTAAAGGATGTCTGTTATTGAAGAGTACACTACTGGACATTTTAAAGAACAGAGAATCGAGAGTAGAGACAGGTTTCGTTTGCAAACAACGAAATTTGGTTGTTTGCAAACGAAATCTGTCTCTACTCTCGATTCTCTACTCTCTGTTCTAATTGAATGTCC
>JALZWC010000944.1 GCA_023300255.1 Saprospiraceae bacterium
CCCATATTTTTTAAAAGGTCAAAAATATATTGAGAAGCCTCTTCTGTGTAACCAGTCGGAGAATCAATGGCTACTAGTTCTCTTAACGTTTTGTAGTTTAGCATAGATTTCTGTTTTAGGAAGTAGGTTATTTCCTATTTCTTTAAGTGGAAAATTTTCATCCCGATCACTAGATAACATTTTATAGCAAAAAACGAGTGTTTCTTTCAAAGGAATTTTAAATGATATATGGTAATGGATGTGTATTGCCAAGCATAGAATATGTACTATCAGCAATTGTTGGTTTGGGTATCCTTATAAAATCGGAAAGTTTATAATTGGTGGGAGTGTATCAAAGTTGTTGATTTATATATTTCACGTAGAGTTCGCAAAGCCCGCAGAGTCTAGGAACGCCGCTTTCCTCTGCGGTCTTTGCGAACTCTGCGTTAGGAAATCAACACGTTTATTACACCAACATAAATAAATAACAATTCAAACTAAATACGAATAAATGAAATGGATAGTCGTAACCTTTACAATATTGACATTCCTAAGTTGTACGAGCGAAAAAAAATCACAAGAGAACATAAAAGTAAAAATTAGTTCATTTAATCAAGACTCCGCCTACGTGTTTATAGAAAATCAAGTTAGATTTGGTAAAAGGGTTATGAATACAGAAGCACATGAAGACTGTAAAGATTGGTTAATAAGTAAATTGCGAAGCTATAATTTTGAAGTTATTCCGCAGGAATTTACAGCAACATCCTATCAAAAGGAAGAATTAAAAGGAACCAATATAATTGGAAGATATAATCCAGAAATAAAAGAAAGAATACTATTGTGTGCCCATTATGATACAAGACACATTGCAGATAAAGATACGGTAAATATGGATTTACCAATAGATGGAGCGGATGATGGTGGAAGTGGGGTTGGCGTAATATTAGAGATTGCAAGACAAATCAATAACAATCCTATGCCAATGGGATTAGACATCGTCTTTTTTGATGCGGAGGATTACGGTGCAGATGAATCTGGTCAAGATTATACTTGGGGATTAGGATCTCAATATTGGTCGAAAAATCTTCATGAAAAGCCTTATGTTGTTAAATATGGAATTTTATTGGACATGGTAGGATCAAAAGGGGCTACCTTTCCTAAAGAGGGTTTTTCTATGCAATCAGCAGGAGCAGAAGTCAATAAAATATGGAAATTTGCAAGCGCTATGGGACATGGAAAATATTTTGTTGAGCGACGAGCAGGTGGCTATACGGATGACCATAGATTTGTAATTGAGAATGCCGGCATACCAATGATAGATGTTATTAATCTACAGGAGGATGGTAGTTTTGGCCACTATCATCATACGCATTTAGATAATATGAGTAATATAGACAAGGAGACTTTGAAGGCAGTGGGGCAAATAATTTTAGCAACGATATATAAGGAATCGAATCGGGATAATTTTTAATTTCGTACTGGAGATTCATTAATAGTATCAATAATTGATCTGATAAATTACTTCGTTCATACGGGGCGCATCAGCTTCATAAACGGCTTAAGAATTAAACTTCGATAGTAGTCTCCATGAAGGAGAATTTGACCTGATACCCAGTTAAGTAGCGCATATCTTTTTCCGTATGACCTGTCATTTGGCAAGCGATTAGATAGTAGACCTGATACAAGTATACTATACTCATTTAGCAAAAGGAATGACTCAACAAGCTAATAACAGTAGTGGTTTTCAGCCGCATCCTTTTTAATAATCTAAAGCAATATCCTCAAACAAAACATCCATCGTCAAATGATTATCAATTAAGCCTAAACTATGTTGATTCGGCTTAAAACCAAAAGCGGTTATCATTGCCCAAGAAAGATGCTTCTTTGTTTTAGTACTTTTTTTGAAAATACTTTTTTTGTGATTTAACTGTTCTGCATAAGATTTAGAAAGGCTGTAAACTTCATTATGAAACTTCATTTCAATTAAATTAATAACCGAATCTGCTCTATCTAAAACTAAATCTATTTGCGCACCCTTTTCTGTTGCCGTTCCTTTTTTAGTATAGGAATAAGGAATGGTATAAACATTGGCAATGCCTAGCGCTTTTTTGATTTGTAAAAGATGTTTCAGACAGATACTTTCAAAAGTATAGCCGCTCCAACTTTTATAGCTAGCACTTTGACTCAAGTGTTGCCAAGTGCCCGGTCCTGCACTTACTTTATTTTCTATAAATTGTAAATAAAAAAGAGAATACTCATCGGTCAAGCGATACAGTTTTTCTTTTTTCTTTTTGCCAAAAGGATGATAAGAGGTGATAAATCCAGATTGTTCCAGTTCTTCTAAAACTCTAGTTGTGCCACCACCGTTTGTTATTTTTGCCACGTCAATAATATCCTTTCTGATTAATCCTTTTCTTTTTTGAGCCAAAGCTTTTACCACCGCAATATGATTGTCTGCTTTTTCAAATAAAGAAGGGTATAATTTTGAAAATTCATCCGTTAAAATCCCTCCATTAGAAAAACAGAGGTAATCTATATTTTGAACGATACTCCGAGATGCCCGAACTTCTTTTAAATAATGTGGAATTCCTCCCATTGCCATATACAAATGTAAAATCTGATAGCGATCAAAATTAATATGGCGACTTTTTAAGTATTTTTCGGTTTCTGCTAAGGTAAAAGGCTGGAGATAAATTCGCTTAGTAATGCGATTGTGCAATCCTCCCTTGTGATGCACTACTTTCTGGATCATCCAAGAGGCAGCAGAACCACAAATGACAACAACAACATTTTCTCGGACAGCCCAACTATTCCAGAAATAGGCTAAGCCACTTAGAAAATCAGACTTAGCAGTTGCCAGCCAAGGTAGTTCATCAAAAAAAACTACCTTTTTATTCTTGCCCATTAAGGGACTTAAGTAATTTATTAATAATTGAAATGCTTCAAACCAATCGCTCGGTGTTCTAATCGGAAAATCGGGATTGATGACTTTGGTTAATTGTGCAGCGAAATTTTTTAGTTGCCCATTTAAAGACACTGATTGCAGTCCTGATATTTCAAATACAATCTTCTTTTCATAAGCAGAGGTGATCAAAAAAGTCTTACCAATTCTACGCCTTCCTATAACTGCTACCATTTCTGCTTCGGAAGAGTCAATTGCCTCTTTTAATATTTTTTTTTCTAGTTTTCTACCTATAAATTCGACTGCCATACTTATTCAATAAATGGTTAAAATCATATCTAATCAACATTTTTAGCAATTTTTATAAACATGTAAGTTGCTAAATCTATGTAAATATAAACACTTTTAGCAATTTTAACTGATTTATAAATTGCTAAATCTATAAATAGTGTTATATTTAAACATGGATATTACCCTGTCTATAAACAATCGTAGAAGTTTAGTTTGATTATACAGTCTATTTCCAAGGTCCAATTTGAGTAACATTTACTATAGCCCCAGTTGAGTCAATATGATACAAACCACCTGCACCACCTAACCATAAATTTCCTTTATGGTCCATTACCATATTCGTAATTGAAATAGGCACCTCATAGTTTTTGAACTGTGCGCCATCAAGTCTGTAGACGCCATTGTTTGTTGTACCGATCCATATATTTTGGGAAGGGTCCTTATATATTTCGTAAACCTCGCTCTTGTTAAACGCTTCTATTTCTGGGAAAGAATGGATGGTATTATTGGTCAATTTATTAAGTCCACCTTTACCAATTCTTTTGAGGGGATCAGGATTATCTTTTTCTCCTATTCTTGTTCCAAACCAAATATTTCCCTCTTTATCAAATTCAATTTCGGTGACATTATTGGAAAGTAGTCCGTCTTTTTTTAGAATATGATGGAAGTTTTCCCCATTATATTTGCAAGCGCCATATCCATCTCGGGCAAACCAAATATTCCCCTCCGAATCTTCCTTTATTTCCGTTATCCAATTTTTAGTATCTTCATTAATGTTGGTTGATACGGTAGGGTAAGGAATCGGAAAAGGTGTAAAT
>JALZWC010000945.1 GCA_023300255.1 Saprospiraceae bacterium
AAAAAAGAACCGTAGCCCAGCTATGCTTAGTTTTTCAGAATTTCTTAGAGTAAAAAATGACTAGCTTAAAACGACCAATTTATTCTCACTTTTTGCCTAACACAACTAAATTTTTAGGGATCGCGAATTAAATAAAGGAGAAGTCAAAATGGTAGCTTATCCTTTTAACAGATGATTTAAAAATCAATATGGTACAGTTGAAAAAGTCTTTTGGAATTGAAAGTGTATATGCAGTAACGATGAAATGTTTTAGTTTTTTTTTCTATGAATAGAACTGCCAATTTTTTAAAACTGGCAGTTCTAAATCATTTGGAATATTAGGCTTTTTGACCTACCACATCCGAGCCCCACTATCTAAATAAGTAGCCACCATCACTCGATACTGACCATCTGTGAAAAAACACTTACAAGTATCTGGATAATAAGACATGATATTACCTACTTGCGGCACATACCATTCTCCTTCATCATCTTGGTCTTGATTCGTAAAGCGGCAATTTTCTACATCCACATATTGTTCTGGATCATCTTCAAGGATAAAAGGATCAGCAGGAGTATCACATATTAGATCGCC
This sequence comes from Saprospiraceae bacterium, assembly GCA_023300255.1. Lineage (GTDB taxonomy): Bacteria > Bacteroidota > Bacteroidia > Chitinophagales > Saprospiraceae > JAFMDF01. Next base: position 575 of record JALZWC010000945.1, read on the forward strand.
CGTTTCTTCGCAATTACTACTTTTGACTAATTCTTCCGTGCGTTCTTCGCCTTCGCCAAAGGTATATGGAACACCGAAGTATCGACCCAATTCATGAGCAATCGCCATCTCATTCAAACAGTCGCCTTTTTTCATTAAAAGACCGCCATTCTCTGTATTTGCGATACCGCCTAATTCGGCAACGCCACATAGCTCATTTTCGAACTCGAATTCCCCTACCCAAAAGATATTGATTTTGTTTGCTTGATGGTAAGTTACCTGTATTTCATCCCATTCAAAGGTTTGAACGGTATCGTATTGGTAGTTATCAATAATTTTTAGCTCACAAATCTCGAAATCAACGCAGATAGGCGCAAACAACTCATTGACTCTAGCTAATACTGCGGTAATAGAATCTGGTTCTACGCCTAAAGAGTCGCCCTCATTTTTAATAATATGAGCAACTACATTGAATGTTTTCTTCAAACAAGGGAGTTCTGTTTTTTCTAGGACTAGTGGCCGATCTTCTTGAGCCATAACATTTACACTCAAAATGAGTATAAGAAAGATAGTTGAAATCGAATATAAGGTATATCGCATATTTTTTATTTATAAGGCAAACTTACATATTTTCGCTTAAATGGAGCCTGCTGATCTAGTTACATTAAAGGATTCAGTCATTTATATTGCGAAATTACCAAATGGTTTCACAACTTTCTATATCAATTGTTATTTTTGATACTTGTTTAATAGTGTAAATCGTAAAGTTGGAGAGATACAGAGATACTTCTCCTCTTCATAACTTAGCGTTTTCTACATTATTTTGCTTGCAAAATTCAACCGCGACCTTAAAATTTTCCGAAATCATTATGATAAAGAACCATTTTACTCACCTTTTAATAGTCGTTCTATCCCTTTTGTCTAGTATAGGACTGTACGGACAAACAGCAGATGTAACGGCAGGCTGTATTCCTTTACGGGTCAACTTTACTGCACCAACAGATGCAACTACCCATTTTTGGGATTTTAGAGATGGAGGTACTTCTGAAGTGGCTAATCCAAATAATTTGTTTACGATACCAGGTACCTATGAAGTAGAGTTTCGGGCAACGCAAGCAGGTACAGTTATAGGCACTATTACTATAGAGGTCTCAGACAGGCTAGATTTAACGATTGCAGTAGAGCCAATGAGTGGTTGTTCTCCATTGGATGCTACTTTTACGAATACCACCGTCATCCCTAATGGGGTAGAGGTGCTCTCTCAGCGTTGGGTATTTGATGATGGGACCTCCGTAACAGGAGAGAATATAATGCGGACTTACGAAGACGCAGGAATATTTGGAGTAGCATTAGAGGTAAATACTTCTAATGAAAATTGTGATGTTACACAGCAGTTTCCAACTGCAGTAGAAGTGGTAGCTGGGCCAGCAGTACAATTTTCTACCAATCCTAATCCAGCGGCAAGTTGTACGGCTCCATTAACGGTTTCTTTCGGCAATCAAACGCCTAATACTGGAAATATTACCTTTGAATGGGATTTTGGAAACGGTATGACTTCGACAGAAGCGAATCCTGCGGTTCAGACCTATACGGAGAATGGAGACTATACAGTCATTTTGAGTGCCACTGATAATACAAGTGGATGTACCAAGACTTTTTCTTCTATAGTAAGTGTAGGTTCTCCTGTTCCCTCTTTTAATGTACCAGCAAATATTTGTGCAGGAGTACCTGTTGTATTTGAAAATACTTCCTCTGCCGCAGAATACGTTTGGGATATTGTGGGCGTAACTTCTTCTACAGATGTTAATCCAGAGATTACTTTTGCAGAAGCAGGAGAATTTCAAATTCGACTAATTGCCAACTCACCTGATGGATGTAGTGATGATGTATCACAAACAGTTATAGTAGACAAAGCGGAGCCTATGTTCGTTATGAACCCTAGTTTCGGCTGTTCAGAACCTCTTCCGGTTTCTTTTACTCCATCTGTGAACCAGACGGATATACAGTATGAATGGAGATTTGGTGATGATAGTACAAGTACAACAGCATCTATTGTTCATGATTACAATGCAGATAATGACTCCCCTTATCACGAAAACGGAGAATTTATTTTTAATCCGACCTTAATCGTGACCACAGCTACTGGCTGTGTTGATAGTTCTACCCAAGAATTAATTTTAGATATTCCTTTAGCTCGTTTTATGCCTGATACCGTGTCTGGGTGTGCGCCGCTAACAGTAGAATTTTCAGATTCTAGTCGATCTAGCCAAGATATTATAAACTACGAATGGATATACGATAATGGGGAGACTGCTAATTTTAGTACGCCTGATCCACATAATTTTACCTTCACAGATGCAGGAGAATATGAGGTACAACTAGTGATAACAAATGTACTAGGCTGTGTGGATACTTCTTATAGTATTTTGGTAGAAGTAGGGACTAGAATTACTCCAGATTTTACGACAGATAAAACAGAAGCTTGTCAAGGAGAAGCGATTACCTTTTCAGACAATTCCAATTCAGATTTGATTGACGAGTGGCATTATTATACGAACAATAACCTTTCTTCTCATTGTTTTAATGAATCTAGTCCAGCTATTCCTTTTGAGTCTTCCACAGGTTCTTTTGGGGTAACGATGATTGTGGGATATAATGGTTGTTTAGATTCTATTGTTAGAACAGATTTTATTGCTATAAAAGGACCTATTGCAAATATAGACTACAGTATTCCTTGTGATGACCCCTTGAACGTAAGCTTTACAAGCCTTAGTGAAGAGACTGCTACTGTTACTTGGGAATTTGGCGATGGAGCAGTAGATTCAACAAACACGGACACGCCATTACATACTTATGCTACAGGAGACTTTAAAGTCCGACTAATCGCAGAGAATACAGCCACTGGCTGCCCTGCATCCGTAGATAGTACGATTGTTAAAGTTAGAAATCTGGTCTCTTTGGGAGAAGTAGAATTTTCTCAATGTAGGAGTCAACCAGTAAGCCTAGATGCCTCTATGTCAATAGATGTAGATACCTCTTGTTTTAAAGGATATACATGGCATTTTAATCATCCAGGAGTGCGACCATTAACGATTAATGAGCCGACTAATGATGAAATTTCTTATCCAGATACAGGTGCTTATACAATCGAGTTGGTCGTAGAAGATGTCAATGGATGTGTAGATACGTCTTCTTATCCTGTATTCGTTTACGAAGCAATTGCTGATTTCACAATGGATAAATCAACTATCTGCTTTCCAACGACTGTCAACTTTACCAATAATAGTACGACTACAGCTGAGAGTATTGAAACCTACATGTGGGACTTTGGAGATGGAACAGGGATGTCTGAGATGGAAAATGATAGTTATACTTACGGTATTGACCCAGGGGAAGGATCTATAACAGTGACGTTAAGTATAGAGGATAATGAGGGTTGCCCTGGAGAACAAACAATGGTAATAGAAACCTATAATCCAACAAGTCAAATAACAACTGACCCTGCCAATACAGATATATGTGCTGGCGAAACGATTAATTTTTCTGCAACAGATTTTACAGAAAGAGGCTCTAGTTTAAACTTCAATTGGGATTTAGGAAATGGTGCAGGTTCAGATATGTCTAACACATCTACTGCTTATAATGGAAGAGGGACTTTCAATGTGGTATTGAATTTTACGGAACAATCTACAGGCTGTCGAGGACAGACTACCAGAACGGTTAATGTTCAAGATTTTCCAGTAGCTTCTATTGGAACAGATGTGGATGGGATTGATCCATTGTGCCATTCTCAGATTGTGACCTTCTCAAATACTTCTCAAACAACGAGTCCACTATCTTCTGTTTGGGACTTTGGAAATGGTAGTAGTGGAATAGGCGGACAAGCTGAATCCTTTTTTGGGAAAGGGACTTTTACAGTTACCTTAAATACGGAAACCTCTTTTGGATGTGCTGCTCAAACAAATAGAGTATTCACTTTTATAGGTCCAGAAGGAGATATACAATTAGATGGCGGACCATTCTGTAAAGGAGAAGAAGTAGTAGCGAATGCAATCAACTTAGAAGGAATCGCTTCCTTTTCTTGGTTATTCCAAGGAGAAGAATCTGGCACAAATGAGACTACCAATACCTTTGTAGTCGACGAAGTTCCCCCAAATGGGCAAGCACCACTTAGATTAGAGCTAGTAGGACCAGAAGGGTGTACGATCTCCGCAGAGGCGAATATAGCAGTCAATCAAGTGATAGCAGACTTTACAGCATCTGTCGATCCTTGTAATTCTAACGTTACCTTTTCTAACCAATCAATTGGTAGTAATTCTTTTAATTGGGATTTTGGCAATGGTGAAACCTCCAATAGTGTATCTCCATTAATCGATTTTGCTGATACAGGAGAGTTTGTAGTGCTATTACAAGTAGAAAATACTTCTAATGGCTGTACAGATGAAATATCTAACACGATTACGGTTAATAATCCAATTCCTGTTATAGCGAGAAGTTTAGATACTTGTATTGTTACAGGCAGTAGCTTTAGTCTTCCTATCGTCAATAATGGAGTAGCTTCTTTGGTATTTGACCAAACAAATATTTTAAACTGTCCAGATGGTGGAGCGATAGGCAATTGTACGACGCCGACTTTAAATACAACAGAGGATGTTTCCTTCACTTTAACAGTAAATGATGTATGCTTTGGTACAGAAACCTTTGAGTACAACATCGGTGTATTTAATCCAAACGGAACGATGTTACCAAATGCTTTTACGCCAGATAATGATGGTACAAATGATTTTTTCAATGTCATCCTTTCCGAATCAGGCTGTAGTGAGGTAACAGAAGTGTTAGATTTTAAAATCTTTAATAGATGGGGA
>JALZWC010000946.1 GCA_023300255.1 Saprospiraceae bacterium
CCGCCCATCCGCTTTGCGGTTCAGGAGCTTACACTCCTTCATCTTAGAGTAAAAAATGACTAGCTTAAAACGACCAATTTATTCTCACTCTTTGCCTAAGGAATCATCCCAAGACAGAGTTATTGGGGTATTCTTCAGAAATAAGTTACGTAAGCGAGCTATTAATAAAGAGAAGTTGATTGTTTTCAGCTTCTCTTTTTTATTAGGAAGTCATTTAAAGATCTATTTACTCTGAAAATCCATATTTCGGTGTCCACAAAGCTCAAAAAGTCTTACCTTTGGCGTTTGATTTAGAAAGGTTTGATCTTAAGTAACGACAAAAAAATAACTTCCACATCTAGGACGGATTCTTTTGCCCTTTGACAACCCATCCGCTTTGCGGTTCGCAAATGATGTTTGCTCATCTTAAAAAATACTTCCATAGCTCAACTATGTAAGTATTTTTTTAAGAAAAAGGAGAACAAAATAACCTCGTCCAAATGCAGAATTTATTCTTTCGTCGTTACTAATCCTGTTTAGGGATAAACTACTTATTGAAATTTTAAAGAAATGTTTGAAAATTTAAGTGATAAGTTAGAAGGTGCGTTTAAGAATTTAAAAGGAGATGGAAAATTAACGGAAATTAATATTGCTCAATCCGTTAAGGAAATAAGACGTGCATTAGTGGCAGCCGATGTAAACTATAAAATCGCCAAAGAATTTACAGATACGGTAAAAGATAAAGCCCTTGGAACTGCCAATGTGCTAAATTCTGTCCGTCCTGGAGAATTGATGACCAAATTAGTCAATGACGAATTAGTCGAACTAATGGGGGGACAATCTGTAGGGATTAATATTAAGGGAGATCCTGGCGTAGTACTTATCGCTGGTCTACAAGGATCTGGTAAAACTACTTTCTCTGGTAAATTAGCAAAGTTCTTAAAAGAGAAGAAGAAGAAAAAGCCTCTTTTAGTAGCTTGTGATGTATATCGGCCTGCGGCAATCAATCAGATTAGTGTTTTAGGTGAACAAGTAGGCGTACCCGTATATAAAGAAGAAGAAAACAAAAATCCAGTATCTATAGCACAAAATGCTATTGTACATGCCAAACAACATGGATTTGATGTAGTTATCGTGGATACAGCAGGTCGTTTGGCTGTTGACGAGGCAATGATGACGGAAATTTCTAATATCAGAGATGGTATTAGTCCTACAGAGACTTTATTTGTAGTAGATTCCATGACTGGTCAAGATGCAGTGAATACAGCAAAGGCATTTAATGATGTAATTAATTATGATGGCGTTGTATTAACCAAGTTGGATGGTGATACTAGAGGTGGTGCTGCTTTATCTGTAAAATACACGGTTGGAAAACCAATCAAATTTGTTAGTACAGGAGAAACGCTTGATACCCTAGATGTATTCCATCCAGATAGAATGGCACAGCGGATTCTTGGGATGGGGGATATTGTGTCTTTAGTTGAAAAAGCGCAAGAACAATTTGATGAGAAAGAAGCAGCTCGATTAGAGAAGAAAATTCGTAAGAATAAATTCGATTTCAACGATTTTTTAAGTCAAATCAATCAATTGAAAAAGATGGGTGACTTAAAAAGTTTGGTGGGGATGATTCCAGGAATTGGTAAGATGATGAAGGATGTTGATATTGACAATAGTGCATTTGCCAAGGTGGAGTCGATTATTTATTCTATGACACCTCATGAAAGATCTAATCCTGAGGTCTTGAACTATAGTAGAAAGCAAAGAATTGCTAAAGGAAGTGGAAAGACCATACATGAAATAAACATGTTTGTAAAGCAGTTTAATGAAATGAAAAAAATGATGCATAAAATCTCTAGAGGAGGTGTTCCGAATATGGGTGGAATTGGAGCTGCTGGAGGAGGCCGAACACCAATGCGAAAAAGATCTAATCTGAAAAAACGAAAAAAACGATAATTTCCAAATAGGTGAAAATAGCTTTCGTACTTCAATATACTCAAAGATAGATAGCAACGTCATCTATCGAAAAAATAAGGTTTAGTGGATTCGCCACTAAACCTTATTTTTTTTTGAATAATAAGTAGTGTGACAATGATACCTTAACTCCTACATTAACCATCTTTTATGTCAATTTTTTTTGAACTTCCTTTACAATATCAATTAGAATGGTGGCAATGGTCGATGGCTTTCTTTGGTGCTTTTTTAGTCGGTATTTCTAAATCTGGTATTAAAGGCATAGGTGTCGTAACAGTTACCGTATTAGCAATCGTATTCGGAGGAAAAGCATCGACCGGTATAGTTCTCTTATTATTTTGTGTTGGAGATATATTTGCCGTTATTTATTACAATCGCTATACTCAATGGAAATTTCTCTATAGGCTACTTCCGTGGATGTTTCTTGGCGTCATAATAGGAAACTATATAGGAAAAGAACTCCCTGAACAATCCTTTAAAAAAGGAATGTCCATCATTATCTTATTGATTGTAGTATTGATGATATGGTGGGATCGGAATAAAGATCAAATCAAAATTCCTGATAATTGGTGGTTTGCTGGAATAATGGGTTTAATTGGTGGTTTTACCACAATGGTTGGCAATCTAGCAGGACCTTTCGCAAATATATATTTTCTAGCAATGCGCCTTCCGAAGAATCAATTCATTGGGACCGCTGCATGGTTATTCTTAATTCTGAATCTATTTAAACTACCCTTCCATATATTTTCTTGGGGAACAATAAGTATAGATACTTTACGCTTAGATCTTAGATTATTACCGTTCGTATTACTTGGTATAATTGCTGGAATCGCTATGGTAAAAGTAATTAAAGAACAACAATATCGTCTAATGATTCTTGTATTAACGGCTTTAGGTGCTCTAATGATTTTCATAAAATAGCATTTTTATATATCTCTCGTAACTGTCCAATAATCATTGAAAACCTTACCTGAAAAAAGAAGAAATTTGTTTGCGATTGAAGATTTTTCTTTACTGACGACTCCCCTCTTCTTAAAAAAGGATCGGAGGAAGTTCTGACAAGTATGCTTAATAGTTCCTTTATCTCAAAAATAAATACATTCATATCAATTAATAGCTCATTCAGGAAGATTTATCTGCTAATGCCATCAATAGCCTATCCTAATAATAAACTAGCATAGCTATATTTTTACAAAATAAAACTATATAATTGTGTCTATTTACAGAATCTTCTGCGTCTTATTATTAACTCTTTTAATGTTATTACTTTTAATTTGTTAATATATATATATGCAGACTTACAATTGAGCGTCAGTAAATAGCTTAAAAAAAAACGCTTGATTTTATCTATAAGAATCTCATTTTTAGCATTTTACAAATAACATATTTCAACTAATTGCTATCAAATAGCATATTGGAGATCATAACAAAGGGCTAATTTACAGCCTGTTTTTTAGGCTGAAAATTTGGAAGATGACATAAACAGTAAGTACATTTGAACAGAATAATTTAGGTTTTATTATCAAAATTTTAAATAGGATGTCTGATAAAGTTTACATATTTGATACAACACTTAGAGACGGAGAACAAGTCCCTGGTTGTCAATTAAATACTCAAGAAAAGATAGAAGTAGCTAGACAACTAGAATCACTAGGTGTTGATATAATAGAAGCGGGCTTCCCTGTCTCTAGCCCTGGAGATTTTCAGTCTGTTGTAGCTATTTCAAAGGCTGTATCAAATCCTACTATTTGTGCACTCACTAGAGCAGTAGAAAATGATATTAAGGTAGCTGCAGAGGCTTTACAATATGCTAAACATCCTAGAATACATACGGGGATAGGTGCTTCTGATTACCATATTAAGCACAAGTTTAGTTCAACTAGAGAAAACATCATTGAAAGAGGCGTTGCTGCTGTAAAGTATGCTAAGAAATTAGTAGAAGATATTGAATTTTATGCAGAAGACGCTGGACGGGCAGACAATGAATTTCTAGCGAGAATGGTAGAAGCAGTAATTGCTGCTGGAGCAACTGTTGTCAATATTCCTGATACGACTGGTTACTGTTTACCACACGAGTATGGTGCCAAGATTAAGTATCTAATGGAGAATGTTTCTAACATAGACAAAGCCATTATTTCTTGCCATTGTCATAATGACTTAGGGATGGCAACTGCTAATACGATTGCAGGGGTAATAAATGGAGCTAGACAAGTAGAGGTAACCATTAATGGGATTGGGGAACGTGCTGGAAATACTTCTTTAGAGGAGATAGCTATGATATTAAAGACCCATAAGTTGGGTTTTGAAACAGGAATAATTACGCCAAAAATATATCCATTAAGCATGTTGGTCTCTAAAATGATGCGCATGCCTATCCAGCCCAACAAAGCAAT
>JALZWC010000947.1 GCA_023300255.1 Saprospiraceae bacterium
TAATCGAGACATGGGGACCATTTCAAGATGGTATAGCAGGAGAAGTAATTTCAGTAGAATTAGATTTACCTTTAGGCATTTATACTTTCGTTATCTATGATGCTTTTGGAGATGGTATTTGCTGCACAGAAGGAGCTGGCCAATGGGTAATTGAAAAAGATGGCAGTACAATTGCAACTTCTACTGGAGAATTTGGAGCTTGGGAAGCGTATGATTTTGTAGTAGGAAGTGCAAGAATGAGTGGGGAAGCACATAGCGTTTCTCCTAAGGATTATCAACTATTGGCTAAGAAAGTAAAGGGTGGTGTTAAGAAATAATCCTAAATTTCAAGACAATATAATTTAATGCAAAGATGGAGAGATGCAAAGTGATACATACACTTTGTATCTTTCCAATTTTGCGTTTCATAGCTAACTGAAAGGATGTTACAAGCTGGCGCAAAGGCTATCGCCTTGTGCCTACTATCAAAAAAGGCTGTGCCTTTAAAATATTTTATTCTAAATAACAGAAACATGGAAAGTGGTTGACATCTAGAGTTCTCGGAAAGATGACAGCCATTTTGGAAATTTCTGCCATCACCAGTTCCTATAGAATCATCTGATAATCAGGAAGCTTTTCCGCTAGTCTTAAATAACCGATTTAAAAAAATATAAAACATGAAAAACACAAAAAGTAATTTCTTTAACTTCCCAATACAAGCCTTTTGCTTAATAGCTTTTGTAGTACTAAGTAGCTGCTCTTCTAAGCAACAAGTAAGGAAAGAAGTTAGACCTACCAGCACAATGGTTACTTATTCAAAAGTAAGAGGACGGGGGATGAAGAAGCCTTTATATACGATTGAATTACTAGATTCTAAGGAAGTAAAATATACAGGGATTGCCAATGTACCCCAAATAGGAGTACGAATAAATCCTATAACGGAAAAGAAATATGCGGTCATTCTAAAGCAATTTCAAGCTGCTGATTTTAAAGCGTTTAAAGAAACCTATAAATCTAAGATGAGAGATTTGCCTTTGTCGCGGATCGCTTTTGATGGACATACAGTTACTTATCAGGAAGCGGAATGTCCTAGTGAGTTACGGGTATTGGTGGACTTGATGGAGGGTTTAGTGAATTAAAGAAACAAGCCTAGTTATTAGATGGCATTGATTAAAGTAATTTTTAAAACCACATAGGTCACATAGGTCACATAGTCTAACCTATCTATGTGACCTATGTACCTATGTGGTTTTAAAAAAAAACTATTCAGTTCTTAATTTTTTAAAAGATTATTCGATAAGATAAAGAAGGCAAGATCGGCAAAGAATTTTGTTGTTTCAAACCATTGTCTTCAGGGAAATCTTCATCATTGACTTGATAGACATAGTAAGGATTTTTACGGTTATATAAATTATAAACACCGACGTTTAAATGCTGCTGCACCTTAGCGCCTCCCCATTCAAAATAGAACCCTATATCTAAACGATGATAGGCCGGTAGCCGAAAACTATTGACCTTTCCAATTCTAGTAACTATATCTGTAGAAGGGAAATTACTGAGCGGGAGAAAACGAGAAGTGGTCGAAATCAAAGAGATAGGTTGACCAGAACCATATTGCCAATTTATATTAAAAGACGTATTTATATTTAAGCGTTGTTGTAAATTAATTTTGATGGCGTGCGGATGATTATATCGGAACGAATACGGTAAGCCATCGTTAAGTAATTCAAACTGTCGTTCAGACAGGGTATAGCTGTAGTTAATTTGACCAGTTAGTTTGCCTTTTGTTTTGGCAAGAGTAGTACTCCACCCATAGCTTTTGCCCTCCCCTTCTGTTATTTCTTCTTCCCAAATGAATGGATCAATCTCTAAAAGACTAGGTAAACTGGTATCTTCTTGATAGGCGATCAAATGATTCAATTTTTTATAAAAAACATCTACGTTGGCTTGCCATCCCTTACTCGTTTTATAGCTTAAGTTCCAAGTCGTCTGCAAAGACTCTTGGGGTCGAACATTGCTAGTAGAAGGGACCCACAGATCATTTGGAAAACCTCCGCCTGTGGTACTGATAATATGAAGAAATTGAGACATTTTACTACCAGATAGGGTAGTGGTCCATTTAGGCAAAAAATTCCATTGTGCAGCAATTCTAGGTTGCGGCAATATATAGGTTTTCCCTGGGGTAATAAATGCTGCTAAATGCAATCCGACGGAGTAGGAAAACTGATCTGTTAAGCTTGCTTTGTCTTCCACATAAGCGTTTAATTCGGTTGCTTTAAATATTGGAAGGTCATACAAGTCATCAATGAAGAAACCAGTTTCTTCTAAGTTTCCCCCAGTTTGAAATTCCTCTAAAACAGATTCTAACTCGCCAGATTCAAAAGAACGGAATAATACTCCAACACCAAATAATAGCTGATGATTTGGATTGGGATAGTATTCAAAATCTGTTTTTAAACCAGCATCTTTTATGGTAGATTGGAAAGAGGTAAAATAATATTCTTCCAGAATATCTCCCATATAGTCGTCAAAAAGATAACTAAAATTTTCACTACTATATTTATACCTACTATAGGTGAAAGTAGTGTTTGAAAAGAGCTGGTCGCCAAACAAATGATTCCAACGAAAAGCAGCTATTTGATTGCCCCACTCTAAATTTTGTTCAAATTCATTTTCAGTATAAAAATCAATATCGTCTATGAAATAGGCACTGTAATCTTCAAAATCATCTCGACCATTGTAAAAGCTCAAAAAGACTTGATCCTTAGCAGAAAGACGATGATGAATTTTTGCATTTAAATCAAAAAAGTAATAACCTATTTCTCCTTCCTCGTCATTTTTTGCTCTACTCTTGGTACTTCTTTTTCTTAAATAGGAGTCAATATGTGTTCGTCTAAAAGCGATTAGTAAACCAGTCGTATCTTTTTTTAAAGGGCCCTCTAGGATGAGTTTGGAGGCAATAGTACCTATTTCTGCTTCTCCTTTCCATTCTTTGGTGTTGCCTTCTTTTACCCGTACATCTATGACAGACGATAATCGACCGCCATATTTAGCCGAAAAACCATCGGTGAATAAAATCGTATTTTTGATAATATGGGTATTGAAAACCGAAAATAAACCTAGGGTATGCGATGGATTATAAATAGGTACACCGTCTAATAAAACCAGATTTTGATCTGCATCTCCCCCTCTAATATTCAAGCCGCCAATACCATCTGAACCACTCTGAATGTTTGCTTTGGTACTTAGGTATTGCATTAGATCTGCTTCCCCGCCAAGAGAGATATTAGTTGTTAGATTTTGAAGATTAACTGCGGTGCCTTTATTTAAGTTGAGGTGCGATTGGCCTTCTGTAAAATTGGCTGCATTGACAATGATTTCTTTCAAAGTAATGGAGGGGGCCAATTTTAATTGAACGGTTTGATTTTTGGTCAAAGGAACAATCTTAATGCTTGATTGATAGCCTAGGTAAGAGGAATGTAATTCCGCTTCTCCTTCTGGAACTTTCAAACTAAAAAATCCATAGTCATTACTAGTTGTGCCTTTACCAGAATAGGATTCCCAAATCGTAGCGGCAATTAATCGTTCTCCTGTTACTGCATCTTCGATATAGCCGCTAATCGTATATCGTCTAGGAGGTCTTTGATATAATAACAAGTGTTCTCCATCTACTTTGAATGCGACATCCGTATTGATTAAACATTGTTGTAAAATATATTGAAGGCTTTTATTTTTTATAGCAACACTTATTTTTTGTTCCTTAGTAAATAGGCGGGGATGGAAGGCAATATTGATATTTGCGGCCTCACTTAGATCAATTAGAGCATCTGAGATAGGTGTGTTTTCCGTTTCAAAGTCAATCACTTTTGACAGAATAGATTGTCCAGAAAGCAAGAGCACCAAATGCATGGATACTAAAAAAGCCACTGTTCGATAATAAATCGAACAATGGCTTTTTTTTATAGAAATATAGTTAGAACTACTTGCGGTAATTCCTACTTGATGGAGGTTATTTACAAATGCCTTTACTAAGTTCATAAGTGGTAGAATCTACTTCTTTTAGTTCCATACTATACAAACTCACCATATAGTCCAATACTTTTTTGGGAGTTGTATCTGTAAATCTAGCAGTAACTAAGCAATTATTCATCGTTTCCGAAGTAATAATTGTCTTAATGCCAAATTGTTGCTCTAAATTCTCAACAACTTTCTGGAGCGGTGTACTTTTATAGCTTAACACCTTGCTTTTCCAAGCGCTCGCATTCTTATTATTTACCTTATTTTCTGTTAGTTGTTGCGTTGTTTGATTATACGTACCTACTTCGTTTTTAGTTAGAATAACAGCTTTGTCAATGGTAGGACTACTTAGCTCTACTTTTCCTTCTTCCACGCTCACCGTCGTTTCTTTTTCATTAGCTAAATGTCTGATATTAAATACCGTCCCCAATACTCTCACTTTCGCCTCGTCCATCAGCACCTCAAAAGGCTTGTTAGGATCAGATTGTACTTGAAAATAGGCTTCCCCTGTTAATTCGACTTGTCTTGTATCTCCAGAAAAGGCAGTAGGATAACTCAATTGAGAATTTTCATTCAAATTAATGGTCGTTCCATCTGACAATTGAATAGACTTTATTTCTCCCATACCTGTCTGTGCAAGTGTCATAGGTACATTGGCAGGTTGGAATATCCACCAAGCCGCCAATAAAGGGAGGGCAATAGCCGCAGCAATGGATAGTATTCTTCTGCGATTGTTCATGGGCCTAACAATCGCTTCCTTAGGGGCGTTTACCGCTTTATGTTGCTGCATTCGCTTCTTGAAGCCCTGAAAATCCTTTTTGGTATCTATCGAAATAGGCGGCAAAATGGATTTACTTAGTTTCCAGTTCTCCTCCATTTGTTGCTGCAACTGCGCATTTTCGGGCTTTGCAGCCGTCCAACCCTGTAAGGATTCCTGCTCATTGGGAGAAATCTCCTTTTTGAGCTTTTTATAGATCAGTGTTATGTAATTGTCATTATCCATCGCTAAATTTTTCGAAAGTAGTTAAGGTATTCTTATTCCACTTCTTTAGGAATGTGTATGGAATAAGTTCGTAGTTTAGGGTAGCTTATTTTGTTCTTAGTTTTTGCTTTAATGAAGGATAATTGTTGATACTTTGACTGAATTAA
>JALZWC010000948.1 GCA_023300255.1 Saprospiraceae bacterium
AAATGAACCGTAGTACAGACTATGCTTAATTTTTTAGCGCTCCTTACAAGAAAAAATGTCGGCGCATTCTGGTTCAACTTATTTAATTCTCTTCACTTATACATTCTTTACAATTATAAAATGGCTTCTTTTAGAAGACAAAATAAATAATATGAAAGTATCTGCAATACACATTTACCCTATTAAATCTCTTGGTGGTATATCTTTAGATAGTGCGAATCTAACACTCCAAGGCTTAGAACATGATCGACGTTTCATGTTAACCAATAAGACGGGCGAATTCATGACCCAACGATCTAATCCAACTATGGCTTTATTAAAAACTAAAATTGAAGGGGAATTATTAGTGGTATGGGATAGTCGAGCACCAAAACATAAAATAGCCTTTCCGCTAAAACCAAAACATTTCTCCAAACAACAACAAGTAGAGATATGGGAGGAGACTTGTATGGGAAATGTATTAGATAAACGTATTAATAAGTGGTTTAGTCGACACTTAAACCAAGACTGCCAATTAGTATATATGACAGAAGATTCACATAGACCTATTGATGCACGATATAGAAAAGAAGGCGAGATTGTCAGCTTTGCAGATGCCTATCCTTTTTTGTTATTAGGCGACGCTTCGATGGATGACTTGAATACTAGATTAAAAGAGCCTGTACCTACTGATAGATTTAGAGCTAATATTTTATTTAGTGGAGGCACTCCGTTTGAAGAAGATAAATGGGCTAATTTTTCTATTAATACGCAACAATTTAGAGGCGTTAAGCCTTGTAGCCGGTGTCAAGTACCAAATATCAATCAACAAACTGGTAAGATGGAAAAAGAACCTAATAGAACATTAGCCACTTTCAGAGTAAGAAAAAAGAACATTAAGATGGGACAAAATGTATGCTGGGAAAAGAATACGTCGAAAGGAAAAACTAGTATAGCTGTTGGAGATATAGTTAAAAAAAGGTAGAATAATTTGGCTAGTGTCTAGTAAGTCTAGTAAGTCTAGTAGCTACCTGATAAGGAGTAATACTATGTGAACTATATATCTATGTGGTAAATTCGTCAACATTATATGTGTTTTCCCCCAATTCTTTACACACTCATAAAATATCTAATGACCTATGGGCTATGACACACTTTATTTCTTATTCCAAAACACCCCTAATTATAAAAGGCTTGACAGTTATCCCGTCAAGCCTTCTATTTTTAGAGAAGTAGCAAAGCTACTCACTTTATATTTTCTTAATTACTTACCTGGCTCCTCTACTTTGTTTACTTGACCTTTAATCGTCAAGAAAGTTTGAGCAGGCTCTGTATTAGCCGTTAAAGTCACACGTTTACTTTGATTTCCACTCTTATTACTAGAATCAAATCGTACCATGATCTCACTAGTTTCTCCTGGTGCGATAGGCTCCTTCGGCCATTCTGGAACAGTACATCCACAAGATCCTTTTGCATCACTAATGATTAAAGGCTCTGTACCTGTGTTTGTAAATTTATAAGCATGCTCTACTTTCTCACCTGAAGTGACTGTACCAAAATCAAATTCTGCAGCTGGAAATGCCATTACTGTTGTTGGACCTGCTGGCGCTGCTGGTGTTGCAGGCGCTGCTGGTGTTGCCATTGGTGCTGCAGGAGCCGCTGGAGCTGGATTAGCTTCAACTGCTTGACGAGCTGCATCTCTTACTGATGTATCACCACCACCACAAGCTACTACAAATAAACTTGCTACTAAAAGGCTAAAAAAAGCAATTCTAAGTTTCATTTTTTAAATTTTAAAATTCTATGAAATTAAATAGGAATAACGAAATACAAAAATAGTTTTTTTTTCTATATCTCGGAATAGTCATTTTGTCTGACATGTTGCAAAGGTAATACCAACAAGGCATTATAGCTCTCAATGATTTTTAAATTTTGTTAATAAGGTGTTAATCGAATCCATTATTCCCTAAATAATAGCATAGCAGTGCTATAGTCAACTACTAAATAAGATCCAGCTATTGTATAGAGTCCTTCTTCATTAATATCTTCTCCATCCAATGCTACCATCCATTGTCCCTTAGGTATGTCTATTCTTTTCGCTTCTTGACTACCGTTAAATACAACTAAAATTTCTTTCCAAGCATCTTTACTTTCCGCTCCTTTCAGTAAATAGGCCACTACTCCACTTTCTTTTATAGTTAAGAAAAAAAGATTTTCTTGTATCATTTCTGTGGTAGGCATTCGGAAAGCAGGATGATTCTTACGTAGCAATATTAGCTGCTGATAAAACTTTACTACATTTAAATATTTAGATTTTCTAGACCAATCAATTTGGTTGATAGAATCAGGAGATTTATAGGAATTTTCTATTCCATTTTTAGTTCGAAGCATTTCTACGCCAGCATGTAAAAAGGGAATACCTTGAGAAGTCAATACAATTGTATTTGCTAAAATGTGCATTTTCACACGATCCGCATCTGTAATATCGGGTTGGGAATTAAGCAATCTGTCCCACAAAGTATGGTTATCATGACAAGATGCATAGTTGACTGTTTGAATCGGTTGTGTAGCCCAAGGGGTCTTAGAATAGTCAACTTTATCATAATCTATCTGAGAATGAGTAGTAGCAGCAACGATTCCAAACTTTATACTTTCTTCCAGCCCTTTTTTACCACTTGCAAATCCAGTATCCTCAGGGGAAAACACTTGTCCTTTTATTGCATCTCTCATATCATCACTAAAAGCAGCGATCCCTTTCATCTGATTCATGTGCTTTTTCACAGCCCGTTGTTCCTCTGATAAAGGGGAATCTCCACCTGTCCATCCTTCTCCATAAACAAAAATAGTCGGGTCTATTTCAGCTAAAACTTCCGTTATCTGATTCATTGTTGTGATATCATGAATCCCCATCAAATCAAAACGAAAACCATCAATATGATATTCCTCTGCCCAGTACCTAACAGAATCAATCATAAATTTCCGCATCATTGGACGTTCTGATGCCGTTTCATTTCCACAACCAGAAGCATTAGAAAAACCATTTTTTTCATCTTGTCGATAATAATATCCTGGAACTAATTGATTAAAATTAGAGGCTCCAGTATGTCCTGTGTGATTATAAACCACATCTAATATTACCCTCAATCCATTTTGATGTAAGGTTTGTACCAATTTTTTAAATTCTCGAATGCGAACGGCACCATCTTCTGGATTAGTAGAATAACTTCCTTCTGGTACATTATAATTTTGAGGATCATATCCCCAGTTATAGGCGTTCTCCTCTGGCTTACCTTCATCAATGGTAAAGAAATCATAGGAAGGCAGCAAATGAATATGGGTAACTCCTAATGATTTAATATGATCCAATCCTGTTGATAGGTCTTCTGCATTTTTCGTATTCAATTCCGTTAAGCCTAAAAATTTACCTTTATGCTGAATACCAGAATGTTTCTCTATAGAAAGATCTCGTACATGTAATTCATAAATAATTATATCCGTAAATTTCTCCAAAAATGGCCGCGTATCATTTTCCCAATTACTTGGATTTGTTTTACCAAAATTAATAACCTGCCCTCTTAAACCATTAGTACCTACTGCTTTAGCATATGGATCAGGAACTTCTGCTTTCCATTCTCCCAATACTTCTGCTTGAAAGGTGTAATATCTTCCAATTAAATTTTCTGTAACAATTCCTTCCCATACCCCTTCTGTTGTTTTATCTAAATAAATGGTATTTATTAAATTATTACCTATGGCATTGGAATAAAGCTTTAATCTCAATTGACTAGCCGACGGAGCCCATACTTTAAAAGTAGAGGCTGTAGCTCCATAAGTCAAGCCTAAATCAGCTCCACTATAAGAAGGGTAATCAATATAAGGACCAACTATAAATAAATTGTTTTCCATCTTTTTGTTACGCTTTAATTATTTTTTTTTAACGACTATTAAATACAATTAATTAATATTCAATAATTAACACTATAAAAACATCCTTCATACTTCTTTTAGTCCATAATATATAAAGTCAGTTCTTAAACTTATGCTGTCACAATAACAGTATAAATTAAAAATTATTTTTTAATATACGACTTATATTGCATTATTATATAGTCCATTACTACACTTCTTTTAACTACAACTCCCCTCAACCCCTATTTTGTACGCCATAATAAAATTTTGTACCCTAGGTATGTTAGATACCTACTTTTGGAAATGATCAAGCTATTACTAGCAACTCAACAAGAAAGAATTCCGAAGACAATTTTCTACAAAAAAAATCCTCCAAGACTACAAAATTTTATTAGAAGTACAAACAAAACTTCCAACTTAGTACCCCAAAAAAGCAAGTAATAAATTCAAGAGTTTCATTACGCAGGCTATCACACATTACCCAAATTAAATTAAATTTATTACAAGTAGTTCTACTACTTAAGGAATAAAAATAACTACGCTCTATTTACTTGTTCTGCTTTCAAACAAAAAGAACAGTATAGATAGGTCTAGTTTATTCCTACCATGATTGCAAATTATTAACCATGAAAAGAAATTTCTTAATGCTCTGCTTTTTGGTGTTGTATGCTGTAGCCAATGCTATGGAACCAACTTACATCATTGATTTTGAAAAAGACGAACCCGTCATTAATTTTATAAGTGACCAACTTGTCGAGGTGACAGGCAATGTACTTACTAATGACGCTAGTAGACTAGATGCTGGATTCGACTACAAGATTACATTGAATATAACTGGAGGTCCTGAAGGAGGTAGTCCCATTAATTTTCTCACAAGAGATAATCTGGGAAGCGCTCAACTTGGAGCGTCAAAATTTGATACAGAAAAAGTGTCTAGAGGTCTTTGCGGTGGAGATATAGCACTTTGCTATGCCTTTAAAGGAAGAGACGAAAGTGCTACTGGACAATATACTTATCTTAGAGATCCTAGTTCTAAAATGCGTTTCACCTTAGAATTTGATAACAATATAAGTTTAGAAAATATAACTTATACGCTTGGTGATATGGATTATAACTTTGTTGGCGGACAAAATTCTGTTAGTGGGCAGGGGGCTACTTGTGATGGTTTTGGTGATTTAAACAATTATGGTTGCCGATATTCTTATATAGATCAAATTACGGTAGTTTCTGGCGCTGGTAGTAATGAATATAACATTCCTGATCCGACAATGATTCAGCAGGCTGATACAGATAGATTCTATGCAAAATTTCCAGATGCTAATAACAATCAACGAATAGATACGCAAGATGATGGTCGGATTCCTGGGGACAATGCCTCTGGAAATATTAGCATCTATAATGCTAATAATATCGGTAAACAAATCATTTTTGAATATAGCGATCCAGGCTTTGGTTTAGAAAATGATCCAGATGGATTTCATGATTTTGACTCTTATAATCAACTAATGTCCTTTCTTACAGGAATGACTTTTGATGAAGTAGAATGCTCTATGTCTGATATTGATGTATCTATCCAAGATGATACTTATCCATTTACACTTTTGACTGCCTCCACTACAGTCAACGATAATAGAACGCTTACTTACCAATGGCAGTCTAGCACTGTAAATTGTGAAGAAGGGTTTACGGATATTGCTAATGCTACCGCTGCTAGCTACTCTCCAACTGGTCTTACAACAGCTAGTTTCTTTAGAGTTTTAATTACGGAGCATGCTGGGGAAGAAGCTATTTGCACGAATCCTTCACCTTGTATTCCTTTAGGTTTTATTAGTGGTTGTGTCCATGAAGATGTGAATAGAGATGGAATTAAGGATGGATTAGACATTGCTATGGAAGGCGTAGGTATTACGCTTTATAACTGCAGTGATAGAGATAATGCGATCACTACTATTACTACCGACGAAAATGGGGAATATGGATTTTATGGACTAGCTAATGGAAATTATATTA
>JALZWC010000949.1 GCA_023300255.1 Saprospiraceae bacterium
AGATGCTTTTCATGTACTATCTGAGGCTTGGGCATTTACAAATGCATTGCGCTATAATCCGAATCGAAAATTATCTTTGGATGCTATTGGCGAAATTATGAATGAAGATTTAGGTGCAGATGGTAACTTTTGGAATGTAACGCCAGAAGGTTTGAATAAAGCAAAAGCTACTTTGGTTACTGCTTATGAAAAACTATCGCCTGTGCAGGATGAGTTATAAATGAATTTATTTTACAGTGTACTAAGACACACATCACGGCAAAGCCGCAATTAATGCTTATTTTCTAACACATAGTTCACAGTAGTTCACATAGTTTTCATTGCGTTTTGTCTATGTGAACTATTGTGTACTATGTGGTAAATCAGCATCACGTAAGTATATATAACTGTGGTTATTATAGACGAAATTTTGTTTTTTCTACAAACTTCTACAAATATGTATTACAGAAATACTGAGAATAAATATTGCTTTGCATCTCTGCGCTTTATTAAAACAACTTCTATAAATAACCTGTCATGGCAAAACAAAAACCTATCAACCACTACATGCGGCTCTTCCACCGATATCTCGGCTTTTTCTTAGCTGGTATCATGGCGGTATATGCGCTTAGTGGGATTGTATTGATTTTTCGATCAACCGATTTTTTAAAAAAAGAGGTTCACATGGAAAAAACGATTGCCAGTAATCTGCCCATCGAAAAAATAGGAAAGGCCTTAAAAGTAAAAGGCTTTAAAGTAGAAAAGAAAGAAGGTGATATCTATCATTTCAAACAAGGAACTTATGATAGTCAAACTGGTGTCGCTAAATATACCCTAAAGAAACTACCTTTCGTCTTAGATAAGATGACCCACCTTCATAAAGCAACCACCAAGGATCCCTTATTCGCATTGAACATCTTTTTTGGAGTTTCTTTGTTGTTCTTTGTAATTTCCTCCTTTTGGATGTTTCTACCTGGTACTAAAATCTTCCAGAAAGGACTTTACTTTACGCTTGCGGGGATTCTTTTGACTTTGTTGATGTTGTTTTTATAATATGTGAGTAGTATGACAATAAAGATTGTTGTTAAATAAGAAATAGGTGGCAAGTTTATCCAAAACCCAACAGTAGTTGACACGTTTTCACCATGGAATCACGGATTATCAGCATTTTACTTAATCTTATCCGTGATTCCTGCCTGGCGGCTCGACAGGTCCGTGATAAAAAGACACGAATAGTCTCAACTACTTTTGATAAACTTATCAAGTATGTATTCCTTATTTAGCAACGAGGCTAGCAAAGAATGACATAATTCCTACAATTAAACTTTTAATACCCCCAATCATCTCGTATATTTGCAGTCTCTTATCTTTATTTAGATTAAGTCTAAGTAAATTTAAATACTAAAACCTTAGAATATATGAGCTACAAACTTCCTTTAATACTGCTTTTGGGGCTATTCACTACCCTAGTGACTATCTCCTGTGGAGAAGACAGCGATACGCCTATAACGCCAGCCTTAACTACTCCCGTAACAACAAGTACGGAGCCATCTACCTTAGACCTAACAACTGTAAGAAAAAACATAGCGACAAACTTAGCTACTATTATTATTATACCAGCTTATGAGAACTTGAAGGTACATACAGACCAGTTAAGCAATACTATAGAAATATTTAACACTGATCCTACCGAAGCCAATTTAGTAACTGCTCAAACAGCTTTGAAAGAGAGTTGGTTAGCTTGGCAAAGCGCAAGTATTTATATGTTTGGGCCTGCAGAAAGTGTTGCCTTACGAAAGAGCTTAAACACCTATCCAACAGATGTAACTCAAATAACTACTAATATCCAAACTGGAGATTATATACTTAGTTCATTAGCCAATCAAGCGGCAGTTGGATTTCCAGCAATAGACTATTTACTAAATGGTCTTGCTACAGATAACGCTAACATTATAGAGCGATACAAAGGCCAAGCAGATGGACGAAAACAATATCTCGCTGATGTAGCCAATGATATAAAAACTAGAGTGGACCAATCATTAAATGGCTGGACTATTGATGGTGAAAATTATGCGGCTACTTTCACCGAAGACAATGCACTAGGAATTGACATTGGTAGTTCTTTGAGTATAATAGTAAATGCGATTGACTTACATTTTCAGCGATTCGTAAGAGATGGTAAGGTAGCAATACCTGCAGGAATACGCAGTGCAGGTGTGCCTAGACCAAAAGCGATTGAGGCTTTATATGGTAGTTATTCTGTAGAACTACTAAAGGAAAGTTTATCTGCCTATGAAAAAATGTTTATGGGCATAGGAGCTAATGGGATAGATGGAGCAGGCTTATTCGATTATTTAGTAGCAATTGATGCGGAAGATTTAGCTATAGATATACAGGCACAATTTGATATGGCACAGTTAGCTGCTAATAATTTATCTGATCCATTGGCAGATCAAATTGATACCGACTTGGATGCTATGACGAATGTATTTATAGAAATGCAAAAAGTCGTGGTTCTTATAAAATCTGATATGGCTTCTTTAATGGGTATCTCTATTACTAATCAAGACAATGATGGAGATTAAAACAGCTTTGCTGTTAGACCGCTTCGCTGTCGGATGTCAGAACGCTGCGCTGTCAGGTGTCAGACTTATGATGTTGACGCAGCCTACTTTTGAGAGTATCGTTTTCTTTTAAAGATCATATCGATATCCTGCTCGCAGAAGGCAGAGCCTTTATGCCAGCAAAAAAAGTATATTTTCAATTGGAACGCTAGTGCAAAGGCTCCGCCTTGTGCTTCCTATCCATAAGGCTTTGCCTTATATAAATTATATAAAAAATCGGAAGGTAAAACCTTCTTTGATAAGAGGCACAAGGCAGAGCCTTTGCGCCAGCAACGATCTGACTTCCGACAGTTCCCTAGGAACGATCTGACTTCTTTTTTATGATCAATAAATACCTTTTCGATAAAACCTCAATCGCACCACTGGCCATGTTCAGGGTGCTTTTCGGTTTTATGATGCTGGTAAGCATCGTTCGATTTTGGTATAAAGGATGGATTTTTGACCAATACATTTACCCTGATTTCTTTTTTACTTATTATGGTTTTGATTGGGTAAATCCATTAGCAGGCGATGGCATGTATACGGTATATTATATAATGGGCTTTTCGGCTTTATCCATTATGCTTGGATTCTTTTATCGAATTACTAGTGTGCTCTTTTTTTTAAGTTTTACCTATGTCGAGCTGCTAGACAAAACCAATTATTTAAATCATTATTATTTTGTTAGCCTAATTAGTTTCTTATTAATCTTCTTACCTGCTCACCGATATTTTTCCTTAGATGTTTTTTTTCGGCCTTCTTTAAAATTAGAAAAGGTATCTGCTTGGACAATTAATATTATTAAATTCCAATTAGGGATCGTCTACTTTTATGCAGGCTTAGCGAAGCTTAATTATAACTGGCTCATCAATGCATTGCCACTAAAAATATGGTTGCCTGCAAAAACGAATGTGCCCTTGATTGGTTGGTTATTTAATTATAAATGGTCTGCTACCCTATTTAGTTGGTGCGGTGCTTTATATGATTTGACGATTCCTTTTTTGTTACTCAACAAGTATACTCGTCCATTGGCGTATGCTGCTGTTATTGGATTTCATATTATGACGGCTATGCTATTCCAAATAGGCATGTTTCCTTATATTATGATCCTCTCCACTTTAATATTTTTTCCTGCATCTTTTCATCAGCGTATTATTGATTTATTCCCTTCGGACGACAAGGTCAAATCTTCGCTACTGACTTCTATTAAAGCAAAGTTAGAAACCATTGGTTTAAGAAAAAATATAGCAGGAAACAATAAATCCAATCGTTGGAAAAATATAAGTAAATACGCCCTCCTTACTTATATCTGTTTTCAATTATTATTTCCGTTTCGTCATCTTTTATATCCAGGTAATTTATATTGGACAGAGCAAGGGTACAGATTTTCTTGGCGAGTGATGTTAATGGAAAAAGC
>JALZWC010000950.1 GCA_023300255.1 Saprospiraceae bacterium
ACATCAGGAGCCGCATTCCACTGACTATTACCTGCCTGTCTAGCTCGTACCCGAACAGTACCTTCTGCACCAGTAAGACTAATTCTATTATTAGAAATAGTGGCTGGTCCCGAAAGAATATTGAAGCTAACAGCTAATCCAGAAGAAGCGGTAGCAGAGACACTAAAAGCTGCATCATTTGTTTGCTTATCAGAAATGCTTGCAAAGCTAATTGTTTGATTTGCAGGCCCTGTATTACTGCCTGTAATATCTACAAAATCTTCTATACTACAAACTTGCTGAAAAGCACCATTTAATTGTTTGATATTGATGAAATAGGTTCCTGCACTTAAATTGGAAATCATTTCTTGACTATTACAATTATCACTACAATTAAAAGCAATTGTCCAATCTGGACGAAAAACAATTATGTTATTATTTGGAGTATTTATTCCGCTTAGCGTAATGCTATTACCCGTAAAGGTATAAGTAGCACATTCATCGCCTCCACCGCCACCGCCACCTCCGTCAGAAGAACTAACGTTAAAAGTACGCGTCACATTAGGAGCAGCATTCCACTGACTATTACCTGCTTGACTAGCTTGTATTTGTACAGTTCCTTCGGAGCCCGTAAGGCTTACGGTATTATTAGAAATAGTGGCTGGACCAGATAAAACTCTAAAGCTTACCGCTAAACCAGAAGAAGCACTTGCTGAAAGCGTAAAGGCTCCTGAATTAGGTGTCTTATCGGAAATACTAGAAAAATTGATCGTTTGATTTTGACTACCACCAGTCGTTCCACCATTTGATCTTCCAGGAGTAGCAGGCGTAGCTTGCCAATTAGAAGCGCTTGCATTATCTAAATTAGGAGCATTTAATTGTAAGGTTGGACCATCTCCATCAGCGGCAGTTGGCCAAGGCGATGCATCATCGTAATCGACTCTATCAATCAATGTACCATTAGCATTTTTTAAAGTAATTAATTCGCCACCTCCACTTAGGCCAAAGCCTTTTTCTCCCAACCCAAATTCTCCAATGTAGTTGGTAACATTTGGATAGATTGCCTTGAATGCATCTGCCTCTTCTACGAGTACTAAATATCCTCCTGCTGGAATACTTGTATTTTTTGGAATGGCAAAAAAGTCACCCCCTTCATCTTCAAAATACCAACCTTCAATGTTAACAGAACTATTCCCTGGATTATGTAATTCTACCCAGTCTGCTGAATAGTTATCATCTGGTGAATTATAGTTGATTTCATTGATCACAATTGGTTGAGTAGAGGTAGATCCTTTTCGGAAATTAGCAGTAATGCTATTATTAGATCCTGAGAAATTAACCGCTTCTACTGGATCATTACCAGAAACACTACCAGACCAAAAATCTAAGATATATCCTCTGTTCGGAAAGGCTCTTACGGGCACATCGACCCCTCTAAAATAAACGCCACTCCAACCATTATTGGCTGCATCAATATTAATCGTACTTAACTCTACTTGACCTCTATTAGATGGATTTAAGGAAACACTTATATTCGTTGTTCCTCTTACCTCTGAGATTTCGCTAATTATATGATTTCGTACAGCATCTCTTCTGCCATTGGCAAAGCCTCTTACTTTTGCTACATGCTGATCCCATTGTTGAAAACCGCTAGACCAAAGATCATGATGTTGTTGAATCTCTGAATCGTAAAGATCTGTAAATTTGTCTAGGCGTTGGGTCATTCGAGAAGGAGCATATAGAGTATTCATTTGATCTGCCATTCTATTGACAAAGTCTGCTTTAAATTGTTGGTTACCCATTAATCTACGGAAGAGTAGGGTAGACCAAGTAGAAGCAGGCCATACAAAACCATTATCTGTCAACATTCGATTCAGAGAATTTGCATTGAATGCTCCTGTATTAAACTGGTTGTTTACAAACATGCCTAAAGTAAAATCTAAGTCTTTAGTAATCCATCTCCATTTGTTATCGCTACCTATTTCTCGCCATCTAGAGTTATTATTTTCTGGCCAGTCATGATTATCTATATAGACATTGAAAGCGATATAGTCAATGTAATGATCTATATCTACTTGATCTGCTACCACCTTAAAGTTGTTGCTAGAGCTCAAAGAATTTCCTTCTAAATATTGAGTTAAAGAATTCCATTTATCAATAGATCCTTCTTTCACTTCTCTTTGATTTTCTAAAAAATCTACCTCATCATCATTCAAATCAAAGTGCGTTTTTAAATATCTTTTATCAACACGCTCTCTAATATTATGAATGCCCCAGTATTCTCCATTTAAATAGACCACACTTGGACGGAATCCTTGTGTATCTAAATTAGGCTCATCTATAATACTTCCAACATCAGAAACATCTGCCACCAAACTAGACGCATAAGCATCTCTAAACATTGTTATATTCCAATCTTGTCCTGAATTTCTAAGCGTTAAACTTCGCAATTCATCAAATGGTAAATCAGGAAATACCCTATAAGGAATGACATCACTACCTAAGCTTGATTTGGCTTTAAGAGCTAATGATTTTTGATCTAATGTAGCACTTCCTGTTCCTTGAATTTCAGCTTCAACTACTAGATTGAATGCTTGCGTGCCGTTCGTTTCATATAATTCTACATTGGCTTGGATTTCTATATCCTCTAAGAAGTTAGGATAGATACCAATGGCAGGATCAAACATTTCATCTGGATCCGCTGTATAGGTCACTATAGGCAAATCATGCGATACATTAAATAAATAAGTTTGTGTTGCAACTGGACTTGGTGCATCATTACCATCGAATGTTCTGGCTCTTAATGGAGTATTGGTATTGATAGATATAGATTCCGTATATCTCCTAGACCCCTGAGTTGGCTCACTACCATCTAGGGTATAATAGATCGTTCCACTACTTGCGGAGAGTCTTACAGATCTAGTACTATTGTAAATACCTCCTCTGACACTAAAAGTTGGGGTAGGGGCAATACCTCCACCAGGAGTAGTATTATTGGATGCACCCGGAGTTGGTTGAGAAAAGAAGTCAAAATTAGCTCCACCATTAGGACTTCTGCCTTCTGAAATATCATCTAATTGTGGACCAAAAGTATAGGAATCTATTTGAGTAGAACCATTACTTGCATATAAGCCAATGGCCTCTCCACTACCACCTAATTTTGCATCTATATGAAGCGGCCCTTGTTCTGGTTCTTTATCAAACCATAGTAGTAAATAGCCTCTGGCAGGAATGGTAGTAGCGCCTGCATTATTAGTTGGAATTTGCCACAGCCTTGGTTCTGCTAAATCATCTGTTAAATACATACCTCCGATATTTACAGAAGAGTTACCTGCATTATATAGCTCTACCCAATCATCAAAGTCTGCCCCATCTGCAATCGTGGAAGAGTTGGACGCCATGAATTCATTGATGAATATTTGTTGGCCAAATACGGTAGTACCTGCTAAAATTGTCCACAACACAATAAATGCCATACTGCGCACAATGTTCGCAACAGTTTTGACTAAACTAAATTTATTCATAGTTTTTGTTTAGTGTTTACTACCGCACTTTTTAGGAATAGAGAAGTAGGGGTAGTAAAACTTTTAATTAATTATTGGATGGGACTAATGAATGGGAATGGATAAATGGGCAATAAAAAAGAGTAGATCTTCTTTTGCTAATTATGTATAGGAATAGGTATAAATATTAAGTAAATAGGGGAGGTATAAAAATTAATAAAATAGTTGTTAGTTATAAAGAAGATATACGATTATAATTTTTTAGCTGGTTGCTTTAGCTTTAATGGGAATTGTCAAAAGAGGTTGTAAATACGAAAGGATGCATTAATTATTCTACAAACATAAGATTTTTTATGCTAATTCAAAAGTAAATTACTACATTAATTCTTGAACAAGTTATTAATTAGATAGCGCATTTAGTAATAAAAAATAAGAATAAACACATACTACTTAGTTTTTAATTTAAACAACTGATAGTTAAATATTTACACTTGCAAATATTTATTAACATAATTATATCAACAAAGATTTATTCAAAAATTGGACAATTTATTTTGTCCCACTATTAATACAAAACAAACGAAGAATACTATTATGAAAAACAAAATAGCTTATTGGTCAATTACCGTAGCCTTGGCTGGCTTCCTGTTTGGTTTTGATACGATTGTCATTTCTGGAGCAGATAAACCAATTCAAGAATTGTGGAATACTAGTGATTTATTCCATGGTACTTTCATTATGTCTATGGCATTATGGGGGACTGTGATAGGGGCATTAATGGGAGGGATTCCTTGTAATGCTTTAGGTAGAAAAAAAACTTTATTTTGGATAGGTGTTTTATATACGATATCTGCCTTAGGATCGGGATTAGCTACTAATCCTTATTTGTTTTCTGCTTTTAGATTTTTAGGAGGTTTAGGAGTTGGGGCTTCTTCTGTAGCCGCACCGATCTATATTTCCGAAATTGCGCCTGCCGAGAGTAGAGGGCGATTGGTGGCACTCTATCAATTCAATATTGTTTTTGGTATTCTTGTCGCATTCCTTTCCAATTATTTAATTGGACAATATATGGGCGCAGAAGGTTGGCGATGGATGTTAGGTATAGAAGCATTACCTGCTCTTATTTATACCTTTATGGTCTTAGGCGTACCAAATAGTCCTCGTTGGTTATTATTAAAAAATAAGGACGAAGGGCAAGTGAAAACCTTACTACAGCAAATCAATCCTACGCTTAAAAACGTTGAAGAAGAAATACGAACTATCAAAGCTTCCTTGGTGAAGAAAACGGGAGACACTTTTTTTTCTGGCAAATATAGTACCCCCATTAAGCTAGCTTTTATGTTGGCTTTCTTCAATCAATTGTCTGGAATTAACTTCGTATTATATTATGCACCAAGGATTTTTGAGTCCGCAGGTATTGCTGCGGACAATGTGTTAGGGGCATCGATTCCAATAGGCATTGTCAATTTATTATTTACTATCCTAGGTATGTCCTTGATTGATAAATTTGGTAGAAAGCAATTGATGATCATTGGCTCCATCGGTTATATTGTTACACTACTAGGCGTAGCTTGGGCTTTTTCTACTGGTGCACAAGGCGTAATGGTTGTTGCTTTTGTTTGTGCTTTTGTAGGGGCACATGCCATAGGGCAAGGCGCTGTTATCTGGGTGTTTATTTCAGAGATTTTTCCAAATACGGTTAGAGATTCTGGTATGTCTTGGGGGTCGGGAACGCATTGGGTTTTTGCGGCTTTGATTACTTTGATTACGCCCACGGTGTTAGCGAATTTTTCTAGTGCTACTATTTTTACTTTTTTTGCGGGTATGATGGTCTTGCAATTATTATGGGTTTTATTTTTTATGCCCGAAACTAAGGGGGTGCCATTGGAGGAGTTGGAAGCTAAGTTGAGGTAATATGAGTGGACACATTTATAGACGAATTTGAATAGTCCTGACGGGTAGGGGTGATTGGTTCTAGTTTTAGGTGATTTTTAATAGACAATTACCAGTTGCCAGTTGATTTTATACGAAGATTTGGATTGTGCATGCAAATCTTACATCATATATCTTACATCATAAATCATATATCAGTCTGATTTTGACTAATTAACAGATTTATGATGTATGATTTATGAACTA
>JALZWC010000951.1 GCA_023300255.1 Saprospiraceae bacterium
TAGTTTTCTTTTGAAAGCGGGAGTATTGTTGATACTATGACCGATTTCAAGAGATGAGCAAACACCGTTTGTGAACCGCAAAGCGGATGGGCTGCTAAGGTAAAAAGAAGCAGCCAAGAACCTACATTTATTGTTTCGTCGTTCCTTATGTATGTTTTGGCTGTACTTTTCTGATCCAGTTCATATTGGTTTACAAAATTTTGAAACTAGTTAACGAAATTCTATGTTATCATTCTAATTTAAGTAAATTTAGGCTAATATTCCCTCTGAAATTTAACATTTATTAATGATATCGAAGGACGACCTTAAAAAAATGCTTTTAGAAATGGAAGCAGACAGAATTGAGAAAACTATTTCTAAAACTGATGCTAATAAATTTGGAGAAGCAATATGTTCCTTCAGTAATGATATGGCTGCTAAAGGTTTACCAGGCTATCTTATTGTGGGGGTTAATGATGATGGTTCTATAAATGGGAGTGATATTGATGAACAAATAATACAGACTTTACTGGATTTTAGAACTGATGGAAGAATTGTTCCACCTCCAACAATGATTGTTGATAAATTTAGCTTTGCTGAAGGAGATTTAGCAGTTGTCGAAGTTCAACCTTCTCAAGTACCTCCTGTAAGGTTTAAAGGGAAAGTGTGTATAAGAATAGGCCCTAGAAAGGGTACTGCCAATGAAGCTGAAGAAAGAATCTTAAGTGAAAAAAGGTCTACTTTTGCAAGATCATTTGATACGCAACCATGTTTTGAAAGTACTATTGAAGATTTGAGTACAGATATTTTTAAATTAGTATATCTTCCAACAGCAATAGATAAAGCAACATTAAACGCAAATGGGAGAGACATTAAGGAACAATTAGCTTCGCTTAAATTTTTTGATTTAAAATCTGATTGCCCCACTAATGCAGGAATTTTGATGTTTGGTATGAATCCTAGATTTTACCTTCCAGGAGCAAAAATACAATATGTAAAGTTTGAAGGAATAGATGAGGTGAGTGCATTTTCTTATGAGCATAGTTTTGATGGGGATCTCACTACACAAATGAGAGAAATGGCTGGTTTTGTTAAAGCTCAAATTATTAAAAAAGTTCAGCATAATTTAGGCGAAGACTACAACTATTCATATCCTAGTTCTGCTATTCTAGAACTCTTGTATAATGCTGTTATTCACAGAGATTATCAATCAAATGCTCCAATTAAGTTTTATGAATATAGTGATAGAATTGAAATAATTAACCCAGGTGGTTTATATGGAGATGCAAGACCAGAGAATTTTCCAAATCAAAATGACTACCGTAACCCAACATTAGCCGAGGCATCAAAAAATTTAGGGTTTATTAATAGTTTTAATGTAGGAGTAA
This sequence comes from Saprospiraceae bacterium, assembly GCA_023300255.1. GTDB lineage: Bacteria > Bacteroidota > Bacteroidia > Chitinophagales > Saprospiraceae > JAFMDF01. The sequence continues at coordinate 1,368 of JALZWC010000951.1, forward strand.
AAAGAGCAATAGCGGCATTAAAAGAAAATGGAAATCCTGTGCCTAAGTTTATAATTAATCAAGTAACTACTTAGATTTCGCTGAAAGTAAAACGAGAAAATAAAAGTAAAAAAATAATTATACATTGCAAAGAAAACGATCAATGCAAAGTAAAGAAGCCATAGACTCAATAGAAAGCGTACGAGTAATAGATGTAAGTGATATAGCGGTATTGTATGCGCAAATAAAAGAACTGGGGATACAGGAGACTATGGATTCAATAATAAATTTGAATGGTAATTGGGCAGGGTTAAGTCTCGGTCATATATGTAGTATTTGGTTTTGCTACATGCTAAGTGAAGCAGATCATAAATTGAGTTCTGTAGAACCATGGATAGCAGCACATTTAGAACTGTTAATAGTGCTAAGTGGAGAGCCAAGTATGCGGGTAAAAGATTTTACAGATGACAAATTAGAAAAAGTATTAGACTATCTAAGTGATGCAGAAAACTGGCGAAAGATCAGTGTAGAAATTAGTCAGTCAAGTTTTACAATATATGATATAGAGAAGAACCCAACGATACGATTAGATGCAGCCCCACAACAAGGTTACCAATCTGTAGAGGAGTCGAAATTATTTAAATATGGCTATAGCAAGCATCACAATCCAAAGCTAGGGATGTTGAAAATAATGTTAGCGTGTATGGATAATGAAATAAATGGATTTGGTTACCCATTAACTCATTTAACAGTACCAGGTTCTCAAGCGGATGATGGCTTATATATACCAATAATTAAGGAGTGTGAATTAGTGTTGGCAGTTAATAAAAATATAGGTAGGAAGTTGTATGTAGGGGATAGTAAAATGGGAAGCAAAGAGAATCGTGATTTTATATGGCTAAGTGAAAGTGATTATTTAGTTCCCTTATCAAAAATACAACTACCTGAAGAAGAACGAGTTAAGATGATAGAACAACAAGAGGAGAAAAAATACAAGAAGGTCTATACGAAAAATAAATTAGGGAAGAGGCAATTGGTGGCACAAGGATTTGAGCACTACGAGCAGATAAGTTACGAAAATAAAAAAGGAAAAACAGAAGAACGGAAAGAGCGCAGAGTCTATGTTAAATCTACGGCTTATGCCAAGAGTCAACAAAAAGCAATAGATAACAAAATAGAAAAGGCAATCAAAAAAATAGACTACTTGTTAGTCAGTAAACAAGGCAAGAAAACACCCAAGCATAAAGTTGATTTACGATTAGCGATAAATGAAATTTTGATTGCACAAGAAGTAGTAGGCTTACTAGAAGTAGAGATAGAAGAACAAAAACATAAAAAGAAAATAAAAGCCTATGGCACTCGTAGCGCAAGGGTGGAAAAATGGAGTACTTTTCAACTACACTTTACCCAAGATGAATCGGCGATATCGGCGAAGAAAAAATTAATGGGCTGGCAGATATATGCGACTACTATTAGTAAAAATAAATTGAGCTTTGATAAAATTGTTTGGAAATATAGAGCACAAAATAGAATAGAAAGTAGGTTCAATGATTTACGAAATAAAGTAGTTCCTTTAGTACCTATATTTCTACAAAAAGATAATCGAATTGAAGCACTTATTAATGTGTTGATGATTTGTTTAAAAGTCTGTTCGGTAATGGAATATAAAATTGCAAAAAGCTTAAAAGAAGAGGACGAAGAATTAGAAAATATTTACGAAGGAAACCCTAAACGTGCTACAGCAAAACCAACGGCTAAGAGAGTGTTGAAACAATTTAAAGGAATTTCGATTGTAATCATCAATCAATCAAAAGAGATTGTACCTATAGTAACTATGACTAATTTAAACCAGACTACATTAAAAATAATTGACTTACTTGGCTTTAAATCAGACATTTACACAGACCTGTCTAAGAAAATTCAATTGTTGTTTTCTCGGAAAAATTTCAACGAAATCTAAGTATTAAAGGTTTAGAAAAATGAATTTAATTCTATTGATTATATATATACTCTTTTTATTTGGCTTTATGGGTTATGTTTTTATAATTATTAGACTGATAAAAAAAGATGTACTAAATCTAATCGGTGAAGCAAATAAAGGAGATAGTAATGAGATTTTGACAAAAGAAGAAAATAGGATACTCTCGTTTTCTACAATATTTATTATTTGTTCGTTTCTTATTTTTCTATTTTTAAAATAGAATCTGCTGCTACTACTGTCGCCTCACGTGCTGGTTAGATTTTTAAAATCGACACCGCTGATGTGTCTAGCTTCCAGCGAGTATTGCTAGAAAATAGGTAAAGAAAAAAAGTGACTAGTATAGAAATATGCTAGTCGCTTTTTTCATTTAAGAATAATAAGCTTGCCGTGCCTTAAAATCTCGGATAGCCAAATCAATAAAACTAAGACTCCTTTGTTTAGTCTCCTCATTGGTCCTATTCTGAATGACCTCAAACTTTTTATAGCGTTC
>JALZWC010000952.1 GCA_023300255.1 Saprospiraceae bacterium
AATGAGGGATTAATAAATTACACAGTTAAACGAGTCTATTTTTATCTCTGGCAAGGCGAAAAACGTAGGCGATGCCTAGCATCGACGAGGCTTTTTAACGTAGCCAGAGGTGAAAAGAGCGAAGTGTAACTGTGTAATTTATTATTTCGTCATTCCTTAATAGAAATCAGAGACCACTTCGTTGAGAGAACAAAAGAATATACAGTACTTTTTAACTGTTTACAATTTTGCACGTTCCTTGAAACGGTCTCTGTTTTATGCTCTACTGTACAGTTTTTTAAAAATTAACATTTACACCAAAAGTGAAACTTCTTACAACTGGACTTGCACCTACTTGTACACCGTACGTTGTTGGGCCTAAATAGCCACCATTCGTAATCTCTACACCTTCTGGATTATAGGATGTGTAATCATCCCCAAATAAATATAGTAAATTGGTAGCCGCAGCATATATTCTTGCAGAACCTAAACCTACTTTACTAGTTACATCTGATTTAATCGTATAACCAATAGTCAAGTTTCTTAAGGCTAAATAAGATGCATCTTGAATACCTGAATCTGTTTGTCGTCTATTTCCTATATAATGCTCTCCATTATGATCTGCGATGCCATCATCATTTTCATCAAAAGTATCTACTAATCTTCCACTCCATTGTGATTCGTAGTACAATGGATCAATATTGTAAACTTCTCCTCCGTTAGACCCTTGTAATTGTAGCGATAGATCAAAATTCTGATAGCTCACTTGACTATTCAAACCCCAGTAAAAATCTGGTGTATTTTGTCCGATTTTAACTAAATCTCCACCTTCTTCGATTGTTCTAGTTACATCAATTACACCGTCTCCATTCTGATCTATTACATAAGATTCTCCAGTAGTATTATTAGGATGTCTAGTTCCATCTTCTAAGAAGTTCATTTCAACTTCTCCACTAGTTTCTAATCCCCACATTTCACCAATTTCTCCACCGATATAGTTTCTAAAGATTGGGCCTCTACCACTCTGTCCATATTGCGCTCTAGGTAATTCATCTAAACCACCTAAATCTCTAATTTCTGTATCAACTGTAGATAAGTTAGCACTAATATTCCAACGTAGTGCACCTGTATTAATAATAGCTGCACCTAATTCTAATTCTAATCCTGAACTTCTTACATCACCAGAATTAAGTACGATAGAAGTTGTACCTAATACTTCAGAAACACTTTGATTAATTAAGATATCTTCAATATCAGATGTATAGTAATCTACACCTATTGTAAATCGATTCTCCAAGAAACCTAAATTAACACCATAGTTAGTCTCTGTATTCGTTTGCCAAGTTAAGTCTGGGTTAGATATATCTGATGGGATAAGAAATCCATTCCCAAATATCGTTGCTTGAGGATTCAACAAACTCAATGAACTATAAGAACCTAAGAAAGAAGTAGTTCCTAAAGATCCTCTACTAAATCTTAGCTTCACATCTGTCAAAAAGTCATTGTCGTAAAAAGCTTCATTATGAAGATTCCATCCTAAAGATACTGCTGGGAATGTTTCGTATCTGTTATTACGTCCGAAACGAGAATCACCATCTCTTCTAATAGATACAGATGCTAAGTACCGATTGTCATAAGCATAATTAATTCTTCCAAAAGCACTTCTTCTTGTAACAGTCTCGTCCCGTTCTGTAATAGCAATATCTGCAGGATCTATTAGCGCATAATTTAACGGCTGTCCAAATGGTACATTTGAAGCGTTGATAGAAGTTCCTTCGATATAGAATGTTTGAAATTCAACTCCTGCTACAGCAGAAAAGTCATGAACACCAAAAGTCTTTGTATAATTTAAGGTAGTTTCACTTAATACAGAAGATCTTTCTGTATCTGTTTGATCCAATGCAGTTTGGTCAATACGTGCTCTAGAATCGAACTCAAGTGTTCTAGAAAAAACGTCTTCCGTATCTCTGATATCTGCACCTACAACTGTTTTGATATTCAAGCCATCTATAAGCTCGTATTGTAAATAAGTGCTAACGTTACCAAATAAAGTTTTTTGAAATCGGTTTGTATTATCCAACTTTGTTGCTGGACCCGCATCTCCTGATCCTCCAATTCCATTATTGCTTCTTCCATAATGCCAATCTTGTGCAGTCATACCCGGCTCTAAAGTAGAAATACTATTATTAAAAGGCGCATCTCCTCCTCTATAACCATTGTCAAATGGAGCCAAGCCTAAAGCCTGTGCTTCTTGGTCCAATTGCTGAACGAATGCAATAGATTCTGCTGTATGATAAACAGGATGAACACCATAAGCTCTCAATAGATCTCTCATGTCATGACCTACTATGTCTCTGTCTCCTATGAATCCATTAATGTTTAATCCAGCCTTGAACTTTTTCCCAAGCTTAGCATCGATATTCAAACGCGCGTTATATCTTTCATAACCTTGCGTTCTTACAATACCATCTGTATTCAAATAACCAACTGAAGCATAATAATTTACATCATCTGTACCTCCACTAATACTTAAATCATGGCTCATACTATTACCTGATTGGAACAACCAATCTTCTGGGCTTATAGCTCCAGGTGAATTTTCGTAAGCATTTAATCTAAATTCCACAAATGCTGGATCTACTTGTGAAAGGTCCCAATTGCCAGCAGCAATCTCTTGTCTTGCAAAAGCAGCCCATTCTGGTCCACTCTTCAATATATTGCCTCGGTATTTACTAGAAGTACTTGCATAAGCATTATAGCTAATACTTGGCTTACCACTTTTTCCTTTTTTAGTAGTAACTAGAATAACACCATTTGCCCCTCTAGAACCATAAATAGCAGCAGAAGCAGCATCTTTTAATACCTCCAAACTTTGGATATCATTTGGATTAACAGTAGCCAAACTTCCTGAAATAGGATATCCATCCACAACAATTAGCGGGTTGGAATCTCCTGAAATAGAAGAAGCTGCTCTAATTTGAATCTTTGGATCCGCACCAGGTGCACCATCTTGATTTTGAATCAAAACACCTGCTAATTTACCTGCTAAGGCATCATCCACCCGTGCCGCCTGAATAGATGCGACATCATCGCCTCCTACCTGTGCAATTGCACCAGTATTGTGCGATTTTTTACGGGTACCATACCCTACTACAACTACTTCATCTAACAGAGAAACATCTTGACTTAGGCCAAGATTAAATGTTGTCTGATTGCCTACAGCAACTTCCAATTCTGTATAGCCTGTGTAACTAAAAACTAGTACATCTGTATCCTCTGCATCTAAAGAGAACATTCCATCTAAATCAGTAACTGTACCTCGGCTAGTTCCCTTTATCAGTACATTCACACCTATCAAGGGTGTTCCATCAGTAGCATCGGTAATAGTACCTGAAACTGTTTTTGCTTCATTCGTAATTGAAAGCAAATTGTTATTTGCATACGTAGCCTCGCTTAAAAACAAAGGCAAAAGCAACATTAAAATAGAAAGGCACCGTACTAGTGTACTACCTATCGATTTTCTTGCTAATTTGTCCATCATAATTCAATGATTTAATGATTGAGTAATTAAGCTCATGATTTACGATGAGCTTCATTAAGGTGTATAATTTCTTGATCTAGAGCATAGAGATACCTTACCAAATAAGTACATCTTTGGTGGCCTAATCATTAGCTAGTAAGATTTTGTCAAAACTTACTATAAATAAAAGGTCTGCTTAAAATCAAGAATTGTGAGAGATGAAGTTAACAATGTAGTCAGATACATTGTTACTTCTTTTTTACTGTCTTACTATATATGGTTACATCATTTAAATGCGCCGCCATGGCTTGTGCAGCCAGCTCAGGCTCTTGATTAACAATATGTTCTAGCAAAATTTTATGCTCTTCTAAAGAGCGATAAAATCTTCCATCTTTACAAACATCTAGTTTAGTAAAATTCTTAACAATGTCTGGAGTAATGACTAACATTAAGGATTTCAAGACATTGTTTTTTCCTGCCTCTGCGATTTTCAAATGAAACAATAAATCCTCTTCTACGGCAGGTAATCCTTTTTCCACTTTAGCTTCATAGGCATCTAAAGCAGTTTTTATCATTATAATATCGTCTGTTGTTCTTCTTTGAGCAGCCAATCTTGCAGCTTCCGTTTCTAATAAAACCCTTGTTTCTACCAAAGAAGCGAATTCATTATTTTCTAATTTCAAAACATCTGTAATTAAACCTTCTATGGCCGTAATCCCAAGCCCTTCTACAAAAGTGCCACTCTGAGGAAGTGTCTTCAGGATTCCATAAAATTCTAATTTCGCAATGGCGTCTCGAACTTGTGTTCGACCTACTTTCAAGCGTTCTGCTAATTTTCGTTCAGAGGGCAGACGATCTCCAGGGTTCAATTGTCCAGAACTAATTAAGGTTCTTATCTGCTCTATAATCTTATCTACTGGTGTTCCCACCTTCGTCTCCTGTGAATTCTGAATCATAAACTATTTTATAATTTCAATGGTTCTCAAATTGGTTGACCAATTATATTAAAACAAAGGTAAAATAATAAATTGGTTGACCAAATTTATATTAATATTTTTTTAATTTTTTAAAAGAAAGGTAGATTTTAACAAGAATAAGGCACTATTCTATTCTAAATGATAAGATAAATTGTAATAAAATTTATATTAAATAAATGTTTAACATACTTATACAAGACTTCTCTCGAAGCAGTTCTTATATATCTCGGTCTATTTGAAGAGGCTATTGGCTATCAAAAGTCCATCTCTTAGCCTGACACCTAATATACTAGTTCTTTCTGATCCTGAGCAAAAATACTCTATCGTCACTATTTTTTATTATAGCATAATAATGTGTAAGCTATCTTACATTTTTCAATGACTTATTTCTAAATCGTAATATTTAACCTTGCTGAAACTGTCTTCGTCTGTTGTTTGTAAATAATTACCCGCTTTGAAATAATTTTCAAAAATACCCCATTTTTGCATATGAATATCGTCATAAACTACCGATTCTTCATCATTCAGAATAACTTCTAATCTACCGTCGGAAGCAATGACTTCTAGGGTAAATTTATCTGTTCCTACATTTTTTGAAAAATTATGCCCCTCATTGTCTGTCCATGCAGTTGTTTCTAGTATTTTGTTTGAAGGAGCATTGAGGTCTTTTAACTTTTTAGTTAACACTCTAATTTGCCCGTCTTTTTGCCAATAAATTTTTAAAACTGGCGGTGCATTATTATCATCTTCACCAATCAAGTCTCTTTGTGAATTTGTCAATCGACCATGTATTTGCATAACCATAGTTCGGTGTGAAGTATTACCATCACGAGACATTTCAGGTACAGATAAAGTACCTTTCATTCGTCCACCTTGAGCAAAAGTCCAATTGGTACTATTACTTCCGGGCACTATTTGCTCTCTTAGTTCTGTTCTAGAAAAAGAAGAATTTCGAGTAGATGCGCCAGGGTAAGTATGAAAAACCAAAGCCCCGTCCGTTGAATCATTATACATGAATTCTTGTAAAATTTCGACATTGGCATAATCTAATATTTCTGGTGGTTCTACTTCCGTCGGATTGCCAATAGGTAAAGTCACTTTCCAATTATTCAAATCAATGTTGGGCAAGAAATAGTCTACTCCTTCTACTAAAGTTGAGGCAGGCATTTCTGGTTCTTCTTCTGGTTGTGGGGGGATTACTACTCCTACTGTTGGTTGTATTGCTTCGTCGTTGCTACAACTTATAAAAAGGCATAAACCAATGGATAAAAACAGGGATATAAATCGAAAGGAATATTTTTGGAAGTTCATTCAACTATTTTATTAATTCTAAGTAATTGGTAGCACAGACTATAATCTGTGTTGATTAAAAGATTCTTTTAGACCTTATCGCTTTAGGTATATTATTAAAAAAAATAGCACTAATCCTTAGTATAAAATGTCAAAACAATGGACAAGTTTATCTAACTAGTTGACACTTTCAGCCCTGAAAGGGCGACATATCCTAGCATAGGGCGAAAGCCCTATGAGAAATTAAGAGGACTAGTATTA
>JALZWC010000953.1 GCA_023300255.1 Saprospiraceae bacterium
AAATAACTGTACATTCTTGACTGCTTCTTTTATCCCTATTTTCTCCTTTAAAATCAGTCATAGTATCAACAATACTCCCGCTTTTAAAGAAAAAACTAGTAACAAAATAAGCGACTCAAGAATGTACATTTATTCTTACATCATTACTTATTTAAAATAAAGATGATTAAAAAAGAATGAATTATTTATAAGTCATTCATTTCTAGCTAATTCATTTTTTTGATTCCCTTAGCAAACGTTACGAAAACAAAAAAGACTATTATATTGTAAATCAATTACTTACACTTAATTTCAATATACATTTTCAGCCAACTTCCATACTAATTAGCCTTAAATTTTCCTTTCTTTGCTCCTTTTTAAGAAAAGAGATCCAAAGCTTCAAATATAAGTCTTCCTTTTTTGATATTTTTGCACTTTTTTAACGTCTATACAGCATAGTTTATTAGGTTAATGCAATTAGCCTTGATAATAGCCACTATTTTGACGGGTAGCGAAGTTACTCCTCTTGCTTATTTAGAATACAATATCATTCACTACTAAAAACATATGACTCTATTAATACTTTTCTTTTTAATGTCCATCTCTTTTTCCTTCCTATGCTCCATTTGGGAGGCTGTGTTATTGAGTATTACGCCTTCCTATATCAACCGACAAGTTCAAGAAGGTACGTCTATTGGCTTACAATTAGAAGAATATAAAGAAGACATTGATCGTCCTTTATCTGCTATTTTGACCTTAAATACCATTGCGCATACGGTAGGTGCGATAGGCGTAGGAGCGCAGGCAGGTAATGTTTTTGGAGAAAATCAATTATCCTTAGGTCCATTAAGTTTGTCTTATGAGTCCATGATTGCAGGGGCAATGACTTTTGCTATATTGATTTTATCAGAGATCATCCCAAAAACAATTGGTGCTAATATGTGGGAGTCTTTGGCTCCATTTACTATGAAGTCGCTAAAAATCTTAATGTGGATATTGGCACCTTTTATTTGGTTAAGTCAATTGATTACTAAAAACTTAAAAAGCGATAAAGACAAAAGTGTATTTAGTAGAGCCGATCTATCTGCGATGACCACTGCCAGTTTGGAAAGTGGCGTATTGGCAGAGAGTGAATCTAACATTATCAATAATTTATTAAAGTTTGAAGAAGTAACGGTTAGAGATATTATGACTCCCCGAACGGTCATGAAACGAGCACAAGAAGAAGAGACTTTGATGAATTTTTATAAGAACAATCAACCACTACGGTTTTCAAGGATTCCTATTTATAAAGATTCTGTAGATAACATTACAGGGATTGTTTTGAAAGATGACATCTTACAACACTTGGTAGAAGATGAAGATAATAAGCAATTAAAAGAATTGCGAAGAGATGTGTTAACTGTTAATGATAGTGACCCTTTACCAAAATTGTTTGAAACGCTAACAGAACAAAGACACCACATGGCCATCGTCGTAGATAGCTATGGTACCTTGGTTGGAATCGTTTCTATGGAAGATGTATTCGAAACTTTATTGGGTTTAGAAATAACAGATGAGTCGGATGGCGAAGCTGATTTGCAAGCTTTGGCTAGAAGACAATGGGAAAAGCGTGCTAAGGGGCGAGGCTTGATTGAGTAAAGAACTAGGTGTCTAAACTAGATGCCTAAACACTCATTTTCTTTTTGTCATTGACACAAAAAGAAACAAAAAAGTCTAGTCAAAAAAAACTCGCTCCGCTCAAACAGTTTTTTGACAGAGCCCTCCCGCTTCGTGATGTGTTATTAAATATAATTAGACTTTCTTTATTAGATTCCTATAAAAAAGGGATTCAAGTAATACTACTTGAATCCCTTTTTTTATGGATTCTTTTGTTACCTTTAGATAAATCTAACACACTTATCAACTATGGCAAAAAAGAAAACACACAACAAAGAGGGGAATCTCTATGATAAAATCTTCAAGGAGAATGCCGAGCAATTATTCTTACCTTTAGTCGAAGAACGATTAAACATTAAGATTAAGTCCTTTCAACCTTTACAGGAAAAATTACAAACAACGATTGAGCGAGAGATGGACTTTTTCTACGAAATCCTTACAGAAAAAGAAGAGACCTTCCTCCTACATCTAGAATTTCAAACAGAGAACGACCAAGAAATGATTTATCGCACTGCGGAATATCATGGTATGGCTTTCAGAAGAAAGAAATTACCGATTAAGCATGTCTTAATTTTTCTAGGAAAAGGAGTCATTACTATGCGTAGTCAATTAACAGAAGAGGAGTTATTTAAAGGCTTTGAAGTAGTCCATATTCATCGAATGAATACCGCTACTTTTCTAAGTTCTCAAGTACCTGAAGTCATTCTTTTGTCCATTTTGAGCGATATTCCTACAGGTAAAACAGAAGCAATTCTTCGATTAATTATTCAACAATTGAAGCAGGTATGCAAAAATGCCAATGAGCTATCTAAATACCTAAAACAATTGATTATCTTATCAAGACTTCGTAAATTTGATGACACCGCTATTAAAATCATTAATACTATGCCAATTACTTACGACGTAGAAACGGATTATCTATACCTCCAAGGCAAGCAAAAAGGGGAGAGTGAGGGAGCAAGAAAAAATTCCATTTTTTCTATTAGGAATATGATACACAAGGATTTTAAACTGGAACTAATTACAGAAATCCTTAATGTAAATAAAGAATTTATTGTCCAAATTCAACAAGAACTGAAACAAGAAAAATCTATTCTTCAACGACTCAAAAAGAGGCAGCAAATAAAAACGATTGCGAAGGCATTGAAAGTCTCTCCTTTATTAGTTCAAGTCATTAAAGAAATTAACAAGAATAAATATTAAAAAAAGGATTCAAGTTTTCTGCTTGAATCCCTTTTTTATAGATTCTTTGTTATCTTTAGATAAGTCTAATGTACCTAAAAATTCTAAATACTATGCCAATCACTTACGATGTAGAAACGGATTGTTTGTACCT
>JALZWC010000954.1 GCA_023300255.1 Saprospiraceae bacterium
GAACCATAGCCCAGCTATGCTTAGTTTTTTAGCATTCCTTAGAAGAAAAAATGTCTAGCTTTAAACGACCAATTTATTCTTACACTTTGCCTAAGTATTATAAAAGGAGCGTAGCTTCGAACCTGTCTGTAGTAAGGAACAATTGACCTAGAATTAAGGAGCGTAGCTTCGGCCCTGTATCTACATCAAACAACAGTTCCACCCCGTTTATTATCAGCAAATCCTATACCTTCTACTCAAAACCCAACAACGGCAAATGCTTTACCGTATGATATGTCAAGGCCTTACCAATACATTGCTTTAACTCGGATACTGGAATTTCATCTGTCATAGAAAAAACGATAGCTCTTTTTCCTTCATAATTAAACGTAGTTGGATAGACTTCCTTGAAGGTAACTACTAGCTTACTAGTACATTTAAAATAAATAGCATATTGATCGGGTTTCTTTTTTTTCCAATCAATCCGTACAGTACTGCCTTTTTTTGCGAGGTAACTTGGCTCTCCCCACTTTAAGGTCTCTTCTAGTTCGGAAACACTGTCTATCTCTGAAGCAGTATCCAAAATTAGCTGTCGAAGCTGTTTTAACTTCTTAGGAATTGGGGCAGGATAACTGTTCAACACCTCGGCTACTGCTGGATTAGAGGTAATATTTAATTTGCTTTTTTTCATTTTCAATGCATGTAAGTAGGTGCTAGGGCAAAAAATAAAGAACATGATTAGAATTCATCTAAACACATAGAGTACATAGGCTATGTGTTCTATATGCCTATGTGCTTAAATATTACGTTCAATTTCGTCCTAGCACTTATTTCGTTGAATACTTGTTCCCAAAATAGGTTATTCCAAGTCTTAAATATAATTATAAAAATCCACAAAAGGAATAAATTTTGATACTACTATAAATATGCAATATCCAAACTACGTGCTACTAATTCTTCTTTTTATCTCCCCTAATTTACTATACAGCCAATATAAAAACAGACAACAAAAAAGAGAAAAAATTCAAACACCCATTAATTGTCCACAAGGCGAATATCAATTGTTATGGCAAGATGACTTTAATGGCTCGCAATTAGATACAAGTATTTGGCGTACTGCATACGGCAATCCAAAACCATGGGATTGTACCTTACCCAGAAAAGAATGTGGCACAGAACTACAATTGTATCAAGCAGACAATGTAATCGTCAGTAATGGTACTCTAAAATTAGTCGCCCAAAAAAAATCTACTATTTACAAAGGCGTTTATGAACAGGACCATCTCTGTGCCTATAAGGTAAAAGGAGATACTTTTAATCTAAATTTTAATTATACCTCTGGTGCTATTGAAACTAGATCGGATACTATTGCTTTCCAGTATGGACGTTTTGAAATTCGTTGTCGGCTCCCTATTGGTGCAGGTATGTGGCCAGCGTTTTGGTTATGGGGTGGCGGTGGCGAAACGGGTCGGGCAGGAGAAATAGATATACTAGAAATCTTTAGTTCAGATCAAGCTATCTATACCACAAGTGTTCATAATGGAAATAAAAAAGCTAGAGTAGATAAAGTGATTGATTGGGATATTAAAGAATGGCATACTTACTCCGTAGAATGGCAACCAACTGCTATCAAATATTATGTAGATAATCAATTGATCCGCACCTACCAACGTTTTAAAAGAGCCAATTGTGAGGATACTAAGGCTATCACACGTACTAGATCTTTAAAGAGGAATGAAGCCTTTCCGTGGAAGCAATGGATGGTCTTACGTTTAAATTTGGCACTCAATCCAGAAGCTGGAATGGAGGTTACTTCGACAACACCTTTTCCTGGATTAATGGAAGTGGATTATGTTCGGGTATATCAAAAAGAATAGACCGCTACGCTGTCAGATGTCAGATCGCTGCGCTGTCAGGTGTCAGATTTATAATGTTGACTACGCGCTTCTTAGATATGCATTATCAAAAAGCGCATAATCAAAATTATAAATCTGACAGCAAGGCGTTCTGACATCTGAAGCCTGACTTCTATCCTTTGATTGCTAACATCTCCTTTTCATAATGAGGATACGATTGCTTCATATAGGCATGATTTAATAAAACCTCTGCGACTTGTGTTTGTCCAGTTTTGTCAAAAATTCGACTCCGTACCCAACAAGATTCTGTTCTTCGACTTTCTGATAATTTGACAATTTCTCGTCTAATCAAATAATCTTCTCCGACAAAAAGAGGACCATCTATTAAGCGCATTTCTAAATCTGCGAAGAGACCAATGACTGGTTTCTTAGTAGTCCAGCCAGCTTCATAATAAGAGTATTGCGCCAAGACACAAATCATTTCCATTGGAATGATAGGCCGATCCCAAGGCGATTCTATTGCATCTGTATAGTAAGGAGAATTTTCTGTAATAACAGATAGTTTTTTATTTAAGGTAAATGGATATAGATCTCCTAGATGTTGATCAAAATCCATTCGTACCTGTTCCTCTTTAGCCCCAGACATTCCTTCTTTTAGGCCATCTAAAATAATCAATTGTTCAGAAGGCGTTAACTTAGCCATGCGTTTTTCCAATAGCGTTTCACCATGATTGGGACCTATGCTTGCACTCGCTTCTAATACTTTTGTACCATCTTCTTTTTCTGCCCAACAGATCGTCCTAGTTGCACCTTCCTCTGGTATCGTTACATACGCGCGTACCTGCTCCCCTTCCACCACCATACTTCTAAAATGTACAGATAAGCAACCTTGTTCTAGCCATTTTTGTCCCCATATTTTTGTTAGTAAAGGTTCAAATTGACTAAAGTGCGTAGGGCCTTCAATAGGTGCGCCACTTAGACCTAATCCGTCTGCCACAGAGGCGTCGTGTAAGGATTTATGTCCATCATATTTCTGGTCTTCTAATAATTGTCTAGGCATTCTCAAAGGGCCAGATAGGATTAATGGGGTATTGAATATATTTTTATCCATTGTTCTTTTTTTTAATATTAGGTAATCTTACGGAATTTAAAACGCAATAAACTAGACGTAGTTAAATGTACGTTCTTTTTTCATTGAAAAAAAAGAACCAAAAATTCTAGTCCAAAAAAACTCGCTCCGCTCAAACAGTTTTTGGACTAGCCTCCCGCCTAAATGTTGACTATTTGATGTTGACTATTTGACTTTTAAAACGTTTTATAAATCATGTTACCTAGTTTTTTATGTATTACGTAGAGTCATTAATAAAATCTCGATAGGCTTTTAAGCCTTTTTCTGTAAGATAAGGACTTATCAGTAAAAAAGAAGCTTCTAGGCCTTCCACAATTGGATCTCCTTTTTCGTCTAGTATATGTCGCTGCGCAAAATGAAAGTGATTACTTACCCATATTTGCTTTGCTAGTTTATCATACAGGTCAGGGTAGTCTTTTGGCAAAGGTTGGAGATAGCCCATTCCAATCGCCATAAAATTGAGGTGCTTAATAATCTCTATCGCCTCTTTGATTTGTAATAGTATTTTTTCGTGAAGCTCTGGGTAGGCAAATAAAATGTTATTCGTATTAACATAAAAGAATCGAAATTCTTGTTCGAATTCAAAGTAGCTCTTGGTTATTTCAAATGCTTTGGCATTTACAATAAGCTTTCTATGTCCATATACCTTTTCTTCCAATACGGTTCGCATATGATCAAATACTGCATAGACCAAATCTCTTTTATCCTTAAAGTTATAATTCAAATTACTCAGACTAATACCTGCTCGTTTCGCTATGTCTTGCTTTTTGGTATTAGCTAACCCTTGTTCATTGAATAGGTCGATGGCTGCCGAAATGATTATATCTTTTTTTGCCTTCATATTTATTATTAGAAGGAGATGATCTAAAGAATTTTCTTTTTAGACAGCCCCACTAGGACAAAAATAAGCTTTGATAGGAAGATATAAAATTATTATTGGAAGTTGTTTAAAAATGGATACTGACTAATTGTTTTGCTCCAAGAAGTATCCCTTAAAATTGCGCCAACATAATTGTAGTAGATCGTCGAATTTTGTAATTTCGATGCGGTATAATTATCGTATAGTATCGAGATTACAAACCTCGACGATCCAAGTTAAACTACTATTTTAACGCCTCGTCTGAAAACAAAAATTCTAGCCTAAATTTGTAGCGGTTATTTTTACGCAAGCCCTTAGTAAAGGAAATATTAAACTGTCTTTTCTTTTTTCTATCTTTGCTAAGTTACAACCACTCACTTTTCGTATTATGTTATTTATATATGTAGGCACTAGGACAATAATACCTCAAAGACAAATTAATTTAATCAACTCACCACTTACTAGAATCTTTAATTTATAACACAACTAAAAGCTGTTTGCAGAATTGTAGTCTGTAAAAGAATAGTAGTGTACACTTATTAATCTATTTCTCTATCATACACTTTTGAGAAGAGCGCGCCCTTATTCGTTATATATAACGGAATTTGGTCGTTTCCTGCGTGCTTTGGCAAGCAGGTCTAAACGGGATTTATCTCGCTGCTTTGCTCTAAATGGTGTACGGTATTGAATAATCTATCAATAAAGTCAAAATGACTCGACTATTATTTTTCTTTTGTAGCATTTGTTTTAGTATACAATTAATAGCTCAAGCGCCAAGTTCCTTTTTAAGTATCTTTCCCGACAAAATGGATGCTACTTATCAGCTTGGAGAAACCGCCAATTTCCTGATTGAATCTACTAGTAGTGGAAATGTCAACTATAGTATATTTTATGATGAAAAAACACCTGTGCTCACTAGTGGTAGTATTACAATAGCAGCAAATACGCCAGTGGTTATTCCTTTTACATTAAATGAACCAGGCGTAGTACTTTGTAAAATCACAAAAGATGGAATCACTCAAATTTCGGCTATTACCTTTTCTCCTTTTGACATTCCAATCTTAGAAGAAGCTCCTATAGATTTTGATGCATTTTGGCAAACAGCCAAAGATCAATTAAGTGCCATTCCTCTAGATACACGACTTAGCTTATTAAGCAATAACAATCATTCCACCACCTATCGAGTCAATTTAGCACAAATTGATAGAAGGAGAGTTTATGGGTATATTACGATACCAAATGGTACTGGACCTTTTCCTGCTATGATGACACTCCCTTCATTTGGAAGTGTTTCCAATTTGGTCAACCCAGGAATAATTGTAGCGGAAGAAGCTGGGGTTATTCATATGACTATTTCCATTCACGATGCAGAACCAGATGCGAATGTTTCCAATGCTTACCTCCCAAATAACATAAATGACCCTAATCAAATTTATAACAAATTCGCCATTCTTGCTGGTGTAAGGACCATTGATTATCTATTTACTAGACCCGATTTTGATGGTAACAATATGGGCGTAATGGGGGTTAGCCAGGGCGCAGGTTTATCGACTATCTTAGCAGGCTTAGATGATCGGATCAATTTGTTAATTCATAGCAATCCGACAAATTGTCAACTATTAGGGATTAAATATGATAAGGCAAGTGGCTTTCCTTATTATTTAACAACAAGCGCTACTGCTGTACAAGAAAATAATGTAAAGTATTATGAAGCTGCTTATTTTGCCCAAAGATATAAAGGGCCTTCTTGGACCTTAATTAGTTATGAAGATTTAATAACACCAGCAGCAGGTTCTTTTGCTGCATTCAATCAATTTTCAGGGCCTAAAATCCTTACCCATTCTATTGAATTAAATCATAATCATCCAGAAGAATATTGGAATGATCGCTATGAGTTCATGCATAGATATTTTCCAAACATTCAAGGTAGCAATCCATTTGCAGGAACTAGTACTGGTTATTTTATAGATGCTGGAAATGATCGAATGGTAGCGGCCAATTCAAGTGTAACGCTATCAGGAACGGTACATTTAGAAAATCAAATAAATCCAAACTTTCCAGTTGTTTGGTCGCAGTTAGATGGACCTGGTCTTGTTAGTTTTGATACACCTAATACTTATACAACAACGGCCAACTTTAGTGCGGAGGGTACTTATACCTTACAATTATTAGCCGAAGATAGAACCCAACTTACAGAAGATCGTCAGTTTTTTACCTTAATAGATCAAGTCGAAATATTTGTAGGAGACTGCACCGATGAGGACAACGACGGTATTTGTGCTATTGAAGATTGTAATGATCTAGATGCAAATTTACCAGCCCTTATCGGCAGTAGTTGTGATGATGGAAATGAGTTAACGGACAATGATATAATTCAATCGGATAGATGTACTTGTCTTGGAACAATACCTTGCACAGATGAAGATAACGACGGCATTTGTGCAGAAGAGGATTGCGATGATAACAATCCCAATCTTCCTGCAGCTATTGGCTCAAGTTGTGACGATTTAAATCTTAATACCGCTAACGATAGTATTCAAGCAGATGGCTGTACTTGTATGGGCAGCGAAGGCGGTCCTGCCAACTGTTCGGTCATTACAGCAGTAGGTGGTCCTAGTCAAATTACGATTAGTAACCTGGTCGCAGAGCGAGAAGAAATCAATATTATTGGTAGTAATACTAATTGGCAAAATGTACTTGTATGCGAGGATGATTGTACCAATACGGAAGTAATTACTGGTTTAAATCCAGGGACCTATTCTATAAAAATTAATAACTATGGAGATGATGGTAGTTATTGTTATTTTACGATGGAGGTAGAGGTCATGGATGGACCTTGTCCAGATAATGACGAAGATGGTGTTTGTGCTAGTGAAGACTGCGATGATAATAATCCCAATCTTCCTATACCTGTTGGATCAAGTTGTGATGATGGAGATGAGCATACGGTCGACGATGTTATTCAAGCAGATGGATGTACTTGTAGCGGCTTAGCGCTATGCCCTAATGGAGACGCCCCCATCACTCCTGGAACCGATTGTGAGGACGGAGATTCCAACACAGTTAATGATGTGATACTAGCAGATGGCTGTACCTGTGAAGGATCTATTCCAAGTACCGATCCAGATTGCGATGATGTACAAGTTGCTATTCAAGATAACACAATGCAAATAACCGGCATTACCGCTCCCATAGCAATTATTAAAGTGTTTAATCAAAACTATACTAGGGATTTATTAAATTGTTTTAACAATTGCGGTACTAGTCAAATAATTACTGGCCTAAGCCCGCAGACCTATCATTTAGATATTGCATTTTACACCTCCGAATGGAACATAATCTGTAGTAAAAAAATGGACATTGATGTTAGTCAATTTCAGTCCATTTCGAGTAATAGAAATAGAAGTATTCATATAGAGGAACCCTTTAAAGTATATCCGAATCCAACGAAGGATCAAATCTTTCTGGCTATACCAAAAACATGGAAAGAAAATATTTCAAAATTAGAGCTTATTAATTCTTTAGGACAAATAGTCTTACGACAAAACATAGCTTCTAATAGTCGATCTGCGCTTCCTATTAATCTAGGTAATTTAAATAAAGGAATTTATTTTTTGAAAGTGGAACAAGAAGGGAAAAGAGATTTTGTGGAAAAAATAATTGTGAGGTAAAAGAACAAATAATTGAAAAAGTTAAACGTAATAAATAACCACATAGGAACATAGAACATATAGGCTATGTGTCCTATGTACCTATGTGGTAAAAAAAAATTCTAATTGTGTTATTTATACTTCTCGAACCAAGCCAATACATAAGTCACCTTAGCAATTAAATTACTAGGCGTATTAGCAATACCATGACCTGAATTTTGAATACGCACTAAGGCGGATTCCACTCCTTCCAATTGTAATGCCGTATAATATTGTTCCGATTCTGACATAGGCGTTCGATAATCTTGCTCTCCTGTTAATAGCATCGTAGGTGTAGTCACATTGCCCACTAAAGAAATCGGCGAACGCTTCATATACTTTTCCATTTGTCCTTCTTCCCAAGGGTAACCGCCAAACCAATACTTTGCAAAGAAAGCAGGGTTATCTGCATGCAACACAAAACTATACCAGTTAATAACTGGTTTAGCAACAACTGCCGCTCTAAAACGATCCGTTTTTCCGACGATCCAACTCGTCAAAACACCTCCGCCACTTCCACCAGTAACATACAATTGATCTTCATCAATATAGCCTTTGGCAATGACCTCGTCCACACCAGAAATTAAATCATCATAATCCTGATTCGGATAATTATGGTGAATGAGATTGCCAAAATCTTTTCCATAACTAGAACTACCTCTTGGATTCGTATACAATACGACATAACCTGCCGCCGCATACAATTGTACTTCCGCAGAAAACCGATCTCCATAATCGGCAAAAGGTCCACCATGGATTTCTAATAATAAAGGATATTTTTTACTCGCATCAAACCCTGGTGGTTTACAGATCCAACCTTGGATATCTTGCCCATCATAAGAAGATTTGTACCAGACTTCTTCTACTTCGCCTAGTTCTTTAAAACTAAACAGGTCATCATTTAATCGAGTCAATCTTTTAACACTATTGCCTTTACTACCCACTGCTACATCGGCAGGATGATCAGGCGTAGAATGAGTAAATGCAAAACGACCATTTTTAGAAACACTAAATTCTCCACCACTATATGGACGACCAAGAGAAAGTCCTCCTAAATCATCTGCTAGTTTAGATTCTTGACCACTTAAATTGGTATAAGCTACTTTAGAATTTCCTTTATCAGAATATTGAAAATAAAGTCCTTTGCTATCTCCAGCCCATTGTACACCACCAACAGATCTATCTAATTTACTCGTTAAAGAACGACCTTCAGAACCGTCTGTTCCCATAATATATAATTCACTGATTTGAAAACCTAGATATTCATCGGTCAAACCAGTATAAGCGATCCACTTACCATCGGGAGAATAACCAACCACATTATCTGGTCCTCTTCGATCTGTTAACTTTTTTAATTGGCTTGTAGCAATATTAATTTCATAGACTTCTGTATCATCAGGAGCTAATTCCCAATTGTCTTTTTGATTAGAAGAAAGGACTAAGGCTTGACCATCTGGTCGCCAAGAGACACCACTATAATTAAAATGTCCTGAAGTAATTTGTCTTGGTGTACCGCCTTCTGTAGATACAATAAAGACTTGTTGATATCCATCAGGTAAGATGCTAGAATTGCCATCTGATTTGAATTTCAACTTATCGACATAGACGGGAGGTGTATTCCATTCCGCGCCTTTAGGCTTGGCAGGCATACTTGTTAAAGAAGCAGCGGTACTAGGGACGAACATAGAAAAGGCCAACCATTTGCCATCAGGCGACCAGTTAATCGAACGAGGAGCCGAAGTTAAATTGGTTAGACGAGCTTCCATTCCATTATCCATCCATCGTAAATAAATTTGTGTTCTATCTTCTTTTGCAGATAAATAAATTAATTGTTTTCCATCAGGTGACCAACGAGGAGAACGGTCATTTTCCATTCCAGTTGTTAATGGTCGATGATTGCTGCCATCCGCATTCATCATCCATAGGTTAGAGCGATTGGCATCCGTCATGATGTCCTTAAAATTTCGAGCGTAAACGATGGTTTGTCCATCTGGAGAAATTTGAGGATCAGATGCATATTCTAGATCAAAAACGTTAATTGGTTCTAATACTTTAGATTGGGTATAGCCCAAAAAAGGTAGAGCGAGTAGTAATAATAATAATTTTTTCATTTTATTGATTTAAGTGTATCTTTTATTTTGCAGCTGATTAAATCGTAATAAAATTGCAGCTCGTACGTCCAGCTCTAAAGGACATACGCGTTATTTACGGGGTCGAAACTACGCTCCTTAAGTACTAATATATGATTACTTTGTCCTATAGACGGGTCCGAAGCTACGCTCCTTTTTTGAACTGTACAGGGGCATAGCCTCGACCCCGTCTATAGTAATTATATTTTTTCTTGATAATACAAGGAGCGTAGCTTCGTCCCCGTAAAATCGGCACATTAAATGATAGCTTCATTCAGTAATGTTTTTTAATCAATAGACTTGTTCATAAATAAGAATTGAGTATATGAAAATTAGATTTTTTCTTCTAAGGATTCGAAAAAATCAGTGCACCTGTCGGGCCGCCAGGCAGG
>JALZWC010000955.1 GCA_023300255.1 Saprospiraceae bacterium
GTAGTGCAGGTATTAGTTCTAGTGGTTATTCTATTACAGGACTTCCATCAGGCAGATACAATTTGACTGTTACGGATCAAAATGGATGTAGCACTACTAAAGATGTTGAATTTAATGTTGCTTCGTCAAACTTAAGTATGACTTCGGATGTAAATGCTAATCTTTGTACTCAAACAGGAGATATTTGGGTGTCACCGATAGGAGGTACGCCCAATTATACGCTTACTTGGTCAGGACCTACTCAAGGTAGTGCAGGTATTAGTTCTAGTGGTTATTCTATTACAGGACTTCCATCAGGCAGATACAATTTGACTGTTACGGATCAAAATGGATGTAGCACCACTAAAGATGTTGAATTTAATATTACTACTGCGTTTTTAAGGTTTGATCTAAATAGTACTAGTGCAGTCAATAACCAAAATGGAAGTATTGCTGTTGTCTTTAAAAATGGAGCACAACCTTATACGGTTAGTTGGACAGGACCAGTTTCTAATTATATCAGAACTAACGGTCCTAGTTATAATATTGCGAATCTACCAGCGGGAACTTATTCTATTACCGTAACAGATAGTAATGGTTGTTTTTATGTACAACAGGTTACTGTTGCAAATTCTGCTAGAATTACAAATCTGAAATTCTCCGCAGAACCAATGGATCAAGTAGGAGCTAATGGAGGTTCAATCAGAGTTTTAGCATTACAAGGTAGTAGCCCTTATACAATAAGTTGGTCAGGTGCAGCTTCTGGTTATATCAGAACAGATAACGTAGAATATTTTATTAGAAACCTTTCTGCAGGTACTTATACGATTACTGTAACTGATAGAGATGGGAATTATGGTACACAAACAGTGATCGTAGGCTTTCAAGAACCTACTGCTCTTGTGATTAATGTAGGTACAACTAGTTCAGTTTGTGGCAACAACGGGTCTATTGATGCAAGTTGGCAATATGGGGTTGCGCCTTACCAAGTAAGTTGGACAGGTGTTAGTAGTGGTAGTATTACTACGAATAATATGTCTTACAGTGTGAGCTTACCAGCAGGTAATTATACTGCTACTATTACAGATGCTAGAGGCCAATCTAGGAGTGGAGTAGCTAATATCGAAGTAAGCAATGGTACTTTATTTTGTAGCTTAGATCCAATGAATACTATGTGTACGGCGAATGGTTCTATACTGGTTATAATAAATGGTGGTACTTTACCGTATCAGTTAAGATGGGATGGACCTAGTTCTGGTGCAGTGACGGTTTCTGATGATTATAGAATTCCAAATTTACCAGCAGGAGCCTATACAACGTTTCTATCTGATGGAGCAGGTTGTACGATAACTGAATCAGCTGTTGTAGGTACATCCCCATCAAATTTGAGACTTACTATTAATGGTGGAGATGGAAAAGTTGATTTCCTTTTTGGTAGTGGAACACCTAATTATAATATCACAGTGAGTGGGCCAAAAACTGTTACTCAAATAGCTGGAGGTAATACGACTATCAGTGGTTTAATAGCAGGCTTATACCGAGCAACTATAGTAGATGCCAATGGATGTAATGTGTCTGAAATAGTTAGAGTTACTGGAAATAATGTAGTAGCAGAAGATACGCAGCTTGTTAGTAGTCTTGCTAGAAGTCAATCTAATGACATCGGTAAAAAAACATTAGAAAAGCAGGAAAGTAAATCAACTTTTACGTTGAGACAAAACTATCCAAATCCTTCTGCTACGTCGACCACGATTCCTTTTAATTTATTAGAAGCGATGGACGTTAGTTTGACGATTCAAGATCGATTTGGAAAAGTAATTAAGGAAGTTCACCGAACTTTCGAGGTGGGAGATAACCAGATTGAAATAAACGGAAATGAATTACCTACAGGTATTTATTACTACACGCTCGTTGTTGGATCAGAAACGCAGACTAAGCGAATGATGGTTGCCCATTAAAATTTAGTAATTAGCCACGAAGGCACGAAGACACTAAGTAGGACGTTAAACTGAATTTGAATAATTTATGTTCGTAAAAATACGAGTCTCAATTAGTCAAATATTAGTTGATTTACCACTTAGTGCCTTAGTGTCTTTGTGGCATTTTACCACTTAGTGCCTTAGTGTCTTTGTGGCATTTTACCACTTAGTGCCTTAGTGTCTTTGTGGCCTCTTTTACCACTTAGTGCCTTCCATCCACCAATATCTCTCGACTAGCATTCCTTCCACCAAATACCTTCAACCTAACAGCCCTATCAACCGCAACAGGTCCCTCGTATAGCTTAGACTTTCGAGTAGGACTAGTCCCATCCGTCGTATAATAAATCTTTAAACCAGGATAAGCAGTATTCGCAAACAATTGACCATTTTTAATAATGGCACCAGGTGGGGGAATATGAAAACTCAAACCACCTGCGACATAATTTAGTCGAAGTAATTCTTTTTGACCTAAAGTATTGGCAAAAATATTCCAATCATTATCTAATTGAGCTTGTGTTTCGGCTATCGTATTAGCAGTAGCCCAAACAGGCATGGGTGCCCAAGCCCTTTCTGCCAAACCTAATAATTTTGGATAAGCAGATCGTTCTAGTCTTTCTTGATTAATTAAAGTTTCACTCCATAAATGGCCTTGCATGCCTAAGATGTTTTTTTGCCTGCTAGGCGATAATCTTTCTTTACCAGCTGCTAATTGATCTCGATCTAAGGGGACACCCATTTTGCTCATGGAAGCCGTTTGGAATAAATTAAAAGGAGCAAATTCATAGACCTTTCGAGTATCCACATAGCCAGCCCAGTATAAACCAGAAATTTCTGGATCTTTGTCATAAGCTAAATCAAAATATAAATTAGAAGCATTACATAAGACTACAGGATATCCTGCATTAGCTAGTTGATAGGCCATATCTTCTCCACCCCAACCAAAGACAGAATTCCATACATAGGGTTGGAATTTCTTATTAACAAAAGTAGGATTGGGAACATGGGCTTTGTGCTCTCCTTGTTGTTCTGACATTAAAGCAATTTCTTCCCAGCCACCTGTAACTAAGTTTCGCTCTGCTAAAATTTGATGAAATCTTTTCAGAAAATAAGTAGTTAAGCCTTCCTTCGTAGCATCGACTGCCGTATTGTTGGAGAGTAATTCCTCACAGATGGAAGATTGTTCCCATACGCCATCTGGGACCTCGTCGCCTCCTGTATGCAGTACCTTCAAAGGATGTCCTGCTTCTTCATGCATAGCTATTAATTCATCCACTACTTTATCTAAAAAACTATAGAGCGATTCTTGACAGACACAAGTCGTGTTATCAGTATAACCTTGAACGGATCGGTAATCGGATTGGTCATCCAGGTCACTTAATAAATATTGAGTAGCAGCGGTTTCTTGGCCTTTTTTCATTAATCGTTGATACCTTACTTCCATTGCTATAATAGCAGCTCTTGCATGACCGGGAAGATCAATTTCTGGAATGACTTCAATATGTCGTTCCTTAGCATACTTCAGAATTTCAATATATTCCCTGCGTGTGAAATAGCCAGAGCCACTACTATTAGGATTATCCGAAAAAGGACCAGATCCGTAAGCTGGAATTAGTTGAGTCTCTTCCGTTAAGGTATGTCCTCGCTTTGCGCCTATGGACGTTAGTTCTGGTAAGTCTGGAATTTCCAAACGCCAGCCTTCGTCATCTGATAAATGAAAATGGAATTTATTTAACTTATAAGTAGCCATGACCTCTAATAGTTTTTCTACGGAGGTTTTAGACTGAAAATTTCTAGATACATCTAAATGCATCCCTCGATACGGAAAGCGGGGTGCATCTTCTATTTCTATGGCAGCTAATGGAATCTCCGTTTTAGAATTTTCCAATACATCAATAGGTATTAAAGAACGTAGACTTTGTATGCCATATAACACTCCAGCAGGATCTGTACCTTTTATAATTATTTGTTCTTTTAGAGGATCAATACTCAAGGAGTATCCTTCTGATGGACCTGCGCCTAATAATAGTTGAATAGATTTTTCTGCACAGTTTTCTCCCTCATAATCTTTGATAGAAATCCCTATGGATTCTAAAGTATGGAGTAGATAATTTCGTTCGTTTTCCAATTCTTTAGAATAGCACAAAGTGTAACTACTATTTAATTGAAGTGCTCCAGTTTTTTGTACTATTTTTTGAGGCGTAGGAACTACAGGAGTGCGTTTGTCACTGGATAATAACCGTACTCTCTTATTCTGTTCATAACGATAGGCAAGGGTAGGGATAGGAAAAGAATCAGATTCACTTCGATGGATTTGTTTAGGTTCCGTGAAGGGTGTAATCGTATAATTTTCTAGATATTTAGGTTTTCCCTCTGCTCCATTCTCTTCTTGAAATACCGCATAGATACCTTCAGGTGCATCAGACATTTTTGTAGACCAGTTATTCCCTTCATAAGGGAATTCAATACTTTGTCCTGCCGCTAATGGTTGATAATTTGGACCTGGTGCTAGGCGAAAAAAATTGCCGTTGATATGCTTTATTTGTAAGCCATTTGCTTGGAGGCTATCGGTAAAGGGTTCATTATTTTGATTAAAGTAAATCACCCAGTTATTACCTAAGTCGTTTGTCCCTGTATTTTTCACAGTAAATACAGCAAACTGTTTCTGTAAATTTTGAGCATTTGCTCCATTTTTAACCAACTTCCAATTCAAATGGATAGGAGCCGTTGAAGAAACTATTGGCGGTGTATCTTGCCCACAGCTAATAAATAATAGGAGTAAAGAAAATAGTGCTATTCGCATTTTGATAATTTTCTACGAATCTAGCATTTTCTTTGGATTTATAAAACGTTTTTGTTTTAAAATTAGATAAGGAGGTAGAGAGTATCTATCATACTACTATACATGTGAACTAGAACAGAGAGCAGAGAATAGAGAGTAGAGACAGATTTCGTTTACAAACAACGAAATTTGGTTATTTTTTAAGCGA